>CBDUXJ010000028.1:0-15326 GCA_965371165.1 uncultured Syntrophobacterales bacterium
CACCCGTATATGGCCTGCTTTACATCACCCGCATAGAACAGACTGCCTCCTTTCGACAGGGTCTCCTCCAAGAGGGGAAAGAGTGCCTCCCACTGAGGGCGGCTGGTGTCTTGGAATTCATCGAGGAGGAAATGGTTCACCCTTGAGCCTAATTTCAAAAAGGCGTAGGTGCATATCCCCTCCCCTTCTTTTAAAAATTCCTTCACCAGGTAGAGCCATTCCCCTCCTATGATCAATCCTTCCCTTTCAGACAATCCCCTTATTTCTCCGCGCAATTCTTTCAGGGCACTCATGTAGGCGTGAACCCTCGCAAGGGCCAGGAGGCGGAGGTAATTCTCTCTCGCACTCTTGAGCTCCTGATAAAGGTCGTCCAGCCGAGAGATGGTTGTCTCCTCAATCCCCTGGGCCTTTTTTGTGAGGACTTCCTTTATCGAGGCCTTTTCGAAAAACCCCCTCTCCAAATGGGCCAAAGGGTCCTGCAGGTAGTGGGGCTTGAAGAGGCCTTTGTGTAGGCAACCCTCAAACCCGCATTCCGTTATGCCTGAATGGAGTCTCTCGGCCGATAGCCTTAACTTCTCCTCCGCTGCCCTCAGATCCGGTTGAGGACCGGCGGTAAAAGAGCCATTCGCTTTTTCATAAAGCTCGTGGACCCTTCTCCTGATCCCCTTCTCCACCACCATTCCCCTTGCCTCCTCTATCTTCAGATACGTTTCGAGGAGTTCAGAAAAGAGCTGGTAGAGCCGATCTGATTCATCTCCCCACCGAGCGGAGGACAGCAACCGATCGAAGCAGCGATCGAGGACGACCTCTTGTTCAAACACTACCTCAAGCTCCGGTCGCAAACCCATCTCCAGCGAGAAGGCCCGCATCAGGGCATAGACCAGGCTGTCGATGGTGCGTACGTGAAAATCGCTGAAGTGGGCGAGGATAACATCGAGCCAGGCCGAGGCCTCCTGAGGTTGGAGCCCTGCCTCTTCGGCAAGCCTCTTCCCTGCGCCTTCGCCCAAGGCAATCTGTTTCAGGGCGAGGATGATGCGCTCTTTCATCTCGGCAGCGGCGCGATTGGTGAAGGTGATTGCCACAATCTGCCGTAGGGCCTCTGCCGAAGGTCTCATCCCCTTGAGGAGAGAGACAAACCTGATGGTGAGCTGATAGGTCTTCCCAGCCCCAGCCGAGGTCTTAAGGAAGTGGATTTGAGGATATACAATCTTTGCATCCCGATTCATGGAGACCATCAATTTTGTTTCTTTCCTCTTATTATGAGCTTTACAAAAAGTGTAAAGGTTTTTAAGCTTCCATTCAACCTGTAAACGGGACCAGCACTGAAATATGAAATTCTAGGGAACGGATGAAAACCAAGACCAGATAGGATAAAGGGAAAATGCTCTACCGTGTTCTCGCCGACCTCGTTGTGATAACCCATCTCGCTTTTATTCTGTTCGCAGTAATCGGAGGGGTCTTGGTGTTCAGGTGGAAACGCTGTGCGTGGATACACGTGCCAGCTGTTGCGTGGGCCGCACTCATCACCTTTGCCGGTTGGGTGTGCCCCCTCACGCCGCTTGAGAACTGGCTCCGTGAGAGGGGTGGCGCGATCGTTTACCGGTCCGGCTTCATCGAGCACTACATTCTTCCCGTCATCTATCCCGGCGGTGAATTCCTCACGCCACGGATGCAGATCATCCTGGGCCTCTCCCTGTTATTTCTCAATATCTGGATCTATATGTGGATACTACGCCGCATTGTCAAAGGTAAGCGATGAAAAATTCATGCTTTGGAACATGGTCGCCTAACAAAGAGAGTTAGCTAACAACCTACGCCACTGCCTGAGCTTAGCCGGGAAAGAAAAATCCGGATACGGTAATGTTTGACCCGTATGACTGACGGACCTGATCCAGTAATTGCTGTTTGCTCATAACAATTTAGTGTGATATCATTGGGTTAACAAGTAGAACTTGATTCAGGTCTCTTCTGACAAATGCCTCAAAAGCCAGTACGTTGACCCGCGTAGCTCTACCCCGTGTTCCTACCGTTGATTCAAAACCTGACAACTGCTCACTTTCGCGCATGCTGTTATGAGCGCACCGTCAAATACTGTTAGTGATTCCCGGACTATGCCTTTCAGAATGGCAAACCGTTAACGGCTCAAGTTAAAGAAGGGTTTAAACAATGGATCAACAAAATGCTTATAAGGAAAAAATTGGAATAACGTGGATATGCTCCAATTGCAACTATTTGGTTACGGAAGAAGACGAAACATGTCTGAGTTGTGAGGCTAAATTTGAAAGTGTTGAGGTGGCTAAAACTTCCGAAGAAGTCTTAGCTAGCAAAATGGAAGAAAAGAAAGCTCAGGAACCAATTACCATCCCTTTTGACTTTACCGGCAAGGTCGGAGAGTACTTTAAGATCTGGATAGTAAATGTTTTTCTCACTATCTTAACGCTCGGGATCTATTCAGCATGGGCGAAAGTGCGTAAGAGGCGATATTTTTACGGAAACACACTGCTTCAAAATGCGCCTTTTGACTATCACGCAGACCCGGTTAAGATCTTAAAAGGTCGATTTATTGTCTTCGGGTATTTCGTCATTTACACCCTTGCGACGAATTACGTACCGCAGACGAGCGTGCTCTTTGGGTTACTCATCCTGCTGCTATTTCCGTGGGTGGCCGTTAAAGCACTGAGTTTTAAGACGAGGAACTCTTCCTACCGCAACATTCGTTTTGATTTCAGGGCCACTTATGGTAATGCTGCGGGGGTCTTTATTGGAACTGCCTTTCTTGTTGGATTGACCCTCGGGGTTGCGTATCCCTATTTCGCTTACCGACGTAGCCAGTTTGTAGTCGATTACAGTGCCTACGGGAAATCGGCCTTTAATTTTTCCGGCCGGGTCAAAAGCTTCTATTTGGTCTACCTCGTGGCCGCCGTGGTTGTTTTCATTGGTGGAGTGTTCGTCATGATGATCGTTCCTAAATTCATTTTCTCACAAATGGCGGCCCACCCCCCAGCTGGACCGACCATGGATATGGCCGTTAAAATGATGCTCATTCCCCTGGCCGTTGTTTTGCTGGTTTACCTACCGGTATTCGTTTATATCAAAACCGCCGTCACAAACCTCGTCTGGTCCAACACTTCATTGGGTAATCATCGTTTTGAGAGTACCTTGCGGACTTCCCAGATGATATGGCTCTACCTGTCGAATGCTGTCGCCATAGTGATATCCCTGGGATTATTGATTCCATGGGCGAGCATCCGGATGGCGCGCTACAAGCTTGACAATCTGAAGTTGTTGGCAGCAGACGAACTGGATGGTTTTATCGCCGGTGAGGAGGAAAAGGTTGGTGCGGTTGGCGAGGAAATCAGTGACTTCTTTGACTTCGATGTGGGAATATGATCGAGATCACAGCATCCTTCTATGACGGAAAGACCTCGCAGAGAAAAGAGGTCCGGATTTATTTTGACCCTGCAGGTCAGCTGCGGATTACGGGGCTGGAGAGCGATCTTACCTATACACTGTCAGAAATACGTATCTCACCCCGAGTGGGGAATACCCCCCGCAGCATCTACCTACCTGGGGACGCGAAGTGTGAAACATTGGATAACGATAGTATTGATGCGATTTTAAGACTCCAGGGAAGAGGCAGGTGGCAAGCGTTCTTACATAAACTGGAGAGCAGGCTTGGATATGTTCTCCTCTTGCTCGTCTTAACGGTCGTTGGATCATGGGGACTTGTGGAATACGGCATACCTGCGCTTGCCAAACGGGCAGCCTATGCCTTACCAGAGTCCACGGATGCGGCGCTGGGTCAAGATGCATTAAAGGTTTTAGATCAAGTTCTCTTTTCTCCTTCCGATCTTGAAGAAAAGCGGCAGCGTCAACTGTGTACGCTCTTTGACGACATGACGGAGGGATTAGCTGAAGCGCAAGACTTTCGCCTGGAATTTCGTAAGGGTGATCGTGTCGGACCGAATGCATTCGCCCTCCCTTCTGGCATCATCGTAATCACCGATGACCTTGTCTTACTCGCCGAACACCAAAACGAGCTTATAGCCGTCCTCGTTCACGAAATCGGTCACGTCATACATCGGCATGCACTCCGAATGCTGCTGCAGAACTCTGTTGTGGTATTGGTCATTGCTAGCATCACCGGTGACGTCACCTCGGTCACAGCCCTTTCCGCGGCAATGCCGACGATACTTCTGAAAGCCAAATACTCTCGGGCCTTTGAAATGGAAGCCGACCAGTTCGCCCTGCAGTACTTGCGGTCACATAATATCCCGCCTAAGTATTTCGCTGATATCCTGTTAAAATTGGAAAAAAAGACCGGATACGGGAGTGGAAGGCACAACTATCTGGCATCTCACCCTGCGACAAGCGAGCGCGTGAAGATGTTTAAGGCCGAAGAGTAAATCGGACATTTACCGAGATTGGCGAAAAACGCACAGTTGCTGTTTCTCTGCACCACGCGGTGGATCTATTGGAGAAGAGGGCTGCGGATAGCTGGATAAATGAGGGTAGGGAAAGCGTATTGGCGCATTCTCGCCTAACAAATAAATTCAGCCGACAGGCAACGCCATCGGCTGAATTCAGTCTATGAATAATAATCGCTAAGCTTATCCGATATCCTACACCTGCTCCTCAGGCTGTTTCCCCGACCCTTCCTCTATCAGGAGTCCCTCCTCCTCCTCCGCCTCTTCCATCTCGCTCTGAATAAAGGAGTAGAGGTTTCTTTCCCCTCGGATTCCCTCGATGTTCTTGAAGTAGACGACGTTCCGGGTGAAAGGGATCTCGATGCCTTCCCTTTCGAAGGCATCCTTGATCAAAAGCCTCATCTGCCGTTGTGCCCGCCAATGTTTTAACGGCTTAACCTTACAGGAGATTCGAAGGACGCACCTCGACTCGTCGAAGGATAGAATGCCCGTAACCTTGGGCTCATCGAGGGCGAGATCCTGATGGTCCCGATACCACGTTTGCCCCACTTCTTTGAGTACCTTCATAGCCTTCCGGACATCTTGCTCGTAGGCCACCCCTACCTTGACGATGGCCCGCATGTAATCCCGGCTGTAATTGGCGAAGTTATCCAATTTGCCGTTGGGTATAACCCGGAGCTCCCCATTATACCGGCGCAATTTGACCATCCTCAACCCCACGCCGACGACCCTTCCCCGGTCTTCCCCAATCTTGATGTAGTCTCCTACCCTCACCAGTCCTTCGGACATAAGGAAGAATCCCGCTATCACATCGGAGACAACCTCTCGGGCTCCAAACCCTATGGCCAGACCGGCCACTCCGGCACTGGCCAGTAAAGCCTTGAGGGGGACGCCTATGGCACTTAAGATGAAAAATAATGCGAGAACCAGAATAACCCATTTGAAGACATTCTCCATCATGGGAATAGCCGTTTTAGCCCATTTGGCCCTTTCGGGGTACTTGGGATCATCCTTCTTGGGGGTAAAGACCACACGTAGGACCTTGCAACACACCCGATTGGTGATTCGGGTTAACAGCAGAATGATTATGACCAAACCGACGACCTTAAAGATGTGGACGATCCTATCCAGATCGAAAATCCACGTGACGATGCCATATAAATCCTTCAGAATAGGCGCCAATAAATCCATACATCACCCTGTTGAAGTATTCATCTCTCCCATAAAATTATGCAACCCGCTTCATTCAGCCTACTATAACACATTACATCTCCGTAGACAAATGGCATGCCGCGTAGTGATCCTCTTCCACCTCAACCATCTCCGGGCTTTCCCTCCGACACATCCTGCCACTGGCGGCGCATCTCGGCAGAAAGATACAGGATTTGTCGAAGGTTTGGTCCGGTATCTCCCGCTCCTCAAAGCAAAATCTCTCCCTGCTCGCCCTTGGATCGGGTATCGGTACCGCCGAGAGAAGGGCCTTCGTATAGGGATGGTGAGGATTCCCGATTAGCCGTTCCGTCTCGCCCAACTCAACCAACTTCCCCTTGAAAATTACGCCGATTCGGTCACACATGTATCGGGCTACGGCCAGATCGTGGGTAATGAAGAGATAGGTCAAGCCGAGGCGAGTCCGGAGATCCAACAAGAGGTTAAGGATTCCAGCCCTTATGGAAGCATCCAACATGGAGACGGGCTCATCGGCGATGACGAAGTCCGGTTCCACAACCAATGCCCTGGCTATGGCCACCCTCTGCCTCTGCCCCCCGCTCAATTCGTGGGGAAATCGGAAGAGGTAATCCCCCGGGGGAAAAAGCTCTACCGTCTTTAAGGCCTTCCAAACCCGATACTCCCTCTCCTCATAATCCCCAAGTCCCTGGACCTCCAGGGGTTCCATCACCGTGTCAGCCACCGTCATCCTCGGGTTGAGGGATTCGTAAGGATCCTGGAAGATCATCTGAACGTTCTTCCGGAACCCCCGCAATTCCTTCCCCTTCAAATGGCTGATGTCCACCCCGTCGATGAAGATCTGCCCTCCCGTGGGTTCTTCAAGCCTGGAAAGGATTCGGCCGCAGGTGGTCTTCCCGCTCCCGCTCTCCCCCACCAACCCGAAAATTTCGCCATTCTTGATCCGAAAATTGACGTCATAAACCGCCGTAACGAACTGCGTCGATCTGGAGAAAATATTCCTCTTGAGGGTGTAAATCTTCGTCAGACCTTTAACATCAACGATGGCCTCGTCCTTTCCTCTCATGGATCCCTTCTTCCCCCTAGGCCGGTTTCACGAAATGGCATGCCACGAAATGGCCCTCTTTCACTTCGAGAAACTCCGGCTCTTGACCCTCACAGATATCATTCCTTTCCGGACACCGTGGATAAAAACGACAGCCCACGGGAGGGTCCAGGAGGTTCGGCGGTTCCCCGGGGATAGGGTTAAGCCTCTTGACCTTTCCTTTAATGCTCGGGTATGAGGAGAGGAGCGCCTTGGTATAGGGATGCAGGGTATCGTAGAAGAGGGAGTCGGTATCGGCGGATTCCACGATTTTCCCGGCATACATAACCCCGATCTTACCGCACGTCTCGGCAATCACCGAAATATCATGGGAAATATAGATCATGGCCATACCCAACCGATCTTGCAAGGCTACAATCTCCTGAATTATCTGATCCTGCATGATGACATCCAGCGCGGTGGTGGGCTCATCGGCGATAATCAAATCCGGCGAACAGGCCAAGCTCATAGCGATAATGGCCCTCTGCTTCATCCCCCCGCTGTATTCGTGGGGGTACGATTTCCTCCTGCCCGGGTCGAGGCCTACCAGGCCATAAAGCTCCCTTACCTGCTCCCAGGCATCGGCTTCGGACACCCGACCATGGGCCTGGATGGCTTCGACAATCTGATCTCCAACGCTTATGACGGGATTCAAGGCGTTCATGGCAGCCTGGAAGACCATGGAAATACCCGTCCAGCGGATTTTCCGGATCTCCTCATCGTCCTTGAGGAGGATATTTTCCCCCTTGAAGAGAATCTCTCCCCCCATAATCACCGCATTGGAAGGCATAAGCTTCATAATGGCCATTGCAACGGAACTCTTGCCACAACCCGATTCTCCCACAATGCCCATTGACTCCCCCCTATCAAGGGAAAGGGAGACTTTGTCCACTGCCTGAACCGCCCCCTTGGTCACCCCATAGTGCAGCGTTAAATTCCTGATCTCCAGTAAGCTCAAGTCCTACCTCTGCCTCAGCCTGGGGTTGACCACTTCGTCCAGGGCCCTCCCTATCAAATAGAAGGAGAGGGTAATCAGGGAGATGCAAATTCCCGGGGGTAAGAGCCAGTAAGGGGCTCTGAACATATTCCCCGTCTTCCAAACCCACTGCAACATCATCCCCCAGCTTACCGTCCCGGGATCGCCGAACCCGAGAAAGGCCAACGCAGCCTCGACCAAAATGGCCGTGGTGACGCCGAAGGTCATGTACAAGAACGAAAGGGGGAGGACATTGGGGCCGATATGGCGAAAAATAATGCGCGCCTTGCTGGCCCCTGAAATGATGGCCGCTTGCACATAGGGTCTCTCCCTCAAGGAGAGCGTCTGAGATCGGATGACGCGGGCTACGCTTGCCCACCGCAAAAGGCCGATGATGATCACCAAATTCCATACGCTCAATTTCCCGATTACGGCGGACAGGATCAATATCACCAGAAGGCCGGGGAGGACCATGACGATGTCGGCAACCCTCATTAGGATCATATCTACCCTCTTCCCCAAATACCCGGAGATGAGACCCACCGACGTACCGATGGCCACGGCCATGAATGCCGCAGTAATCCCGACCAGAAAGGCAATCCTCGCCCCCACCAGTAACTGACTGAGGATATCCCTACCGATGAAGTCCGTTCCCAGCCAGTGGGCCTTGGTGGGACCTTGAGTCCAAAGGATATCGGGATCCACACCGGTCACGGGATCGTACATGGGGTCTATCAACGGGGGGATATAGGATATCAACGCCATTGCGGCGAAGATGATGAGCAGTGCCAGTCCGAACAGACCCAGCCAGTTCTTCCTGAAAATTTCCCAATGCCCGCGCAAGGTGGTTGCCCACCGGTCCCATCTCCCGCCAAGGCCGGTCTTAACCTCTCTTCCCTCCCGGTAATCTAACCAATCCTTATCCCTCTCCTTTTCGCGATATTCCTGCACGATCCTTCCTCTAATATTTTATCCGCGGATCCAAGTAGGCATAGAGGACATCCACTACCAAATTCGCCACCAAGACCAGGGCGGCTATGAGGAGAAAGGCGATCTGAGCCAGGGGGTAGTCGTTGTTGCTCACGGCGAACACGAGCTCCCTGCCTATCCCGGGCCAGGAAAAGATGGTCTCCGTGATGGCCCCACCATTGATGGAAAAGGCCAAGCTCAAGCCCAGCGTGGTTACCACCGGAAGTGCGGCATTCTTGGCGGCGTGTCTCTCCCTGATCTGCCTCTCCGTCAACCCCTTGGCCCTGGCCGTAACGATATAATCCTCCTTGAGGGTCTCCAACATGCTGCTTCTCATGATGAGCATGAATCCCCCGAAGTGGATGGTAAACAAGACGGAAAGGGGCAAAACCATGTGATGTATTACGTCCAACACCTTGCGAGTGATACCCGTTTCGGGATTGAGCCAGAGCTCCGGGGTAATCATCCCGCCCAAGGGAAACAAGTTCATCCAATAGGCGAAAATCCAGACCATGAGGAGGGCGATCCAGGGGAGAAACAGGGTATGGGATACCAGCCCCAAGAGGGTAACGGAGGAATCCAGCAGCGACCCCCTCTTCCAAGCGATCACCTTTCCCCAGTAAATCCCTGCAAGGGCGGACAGGATGATGGAGGTGGTAAAAAGGAGAATGGTATTGGGTAACTTCTCACCAATGATGTCGATGACTGGCTTTCCATAGTAGAAGGAACTGCCGAATTCACATTGAACGAAATTCTTCAAGCAGATGAGGTACTGCTGATAGAGGGGTTTATCCAGGCCGAATACGGCCCTCATTTCCTCGACGTCCTCGGGGGTCATCTGGGGGTCGATGACCATGGAGGTCGGATCGCCTGGAGCCACCCTGAAAAGGATAAAGAGCAAGGTTAGAATAATGAAGAAGCTGACGACGATCTGGGTAGCCCTGACGAGGATAAACTTTCCTAAATGCATGGAAATCCCCTTTGCCCCTCCCTGTTATCGTGTTGGTTTTATGAACAGGAGGGACCAGTGGTTCCCAACACCGTTCAGATCCTCATTCCAGTCCGTAAACCGGTCAACTCGGCATGCCTCTACCACATACGGGACATAGAGGGGAATGTAAGGGGCCTCCTCGATGATGAACTTCTGCATCTCGAAGATGAGTTCTCGCCTTTTTGTTTCATCCATGGTCGCGGCGGATTCGTCCGCAACGTTATCGTACCAGGCGTTGTGATACCCCGTACGGTTTCTCCCATAGGGTCGGTCCTCCTTTGAGTGAAAAAAGGTCCGCAGATAATCGGGATCGATGGCCAAATTACCCCATCCTAAGATAAAGGCATCGAATTCTCGTTTCACCTTGACCTGCTGGGTAATACTTCCGAAGGATGATGGTTTCGCGCTGGCAGGTATGCCGACCCGCTTCAACCACTGCTGTATCAGCATCCCGGCTATTGCCCTGTGGGGGTCGTAATCCGCCGGTGGGGTCAGGATATCCAAGGATGGGACTTTCTGGCCGTCGGGCATCTTTAACCCCTTGGCCCTGACCATCTTGCCCTTGGAATCGATGGGAGGCTTTTCCCATGTATAACCCGACGCCTTGAGGATCTCATAGGCCTTTTTAACCCTCTCCGCCTGTTTCATCCCCTTGCCGAATTTCGGGGTATCGGGATTGTGCCAATACGTATTTCCCGGGGGTATGATATTATCCATTCGCTGGCCTTCATTCTGCAACACCCTGATTACGATGAAATCCTTATCGATGAGATAGGCGACTGCTTGGCGAAAGGCCCTGTCGCTAAAGGGGGGTTTCCGCACGTTGAAGGCCAGGTAATAAACCCCGCTCTTATCACTCTTGAAGACCTTAATCCTCCTATCACCCTCCAGGTCCTTGAGGTACCCGGCCTGGATACTCGCCCAGTAGTAATCGATATCCCCCTTCTTCAAGGCCAGGATGGCTGAATCCTGGGAACCATAGAACTTGAAGAGAATGCCATCGACGTAGGGACCTACCTTCTTCCCATCAATCTCCATTCCCTTGGCGAAGAAGTTATCGTTTCGCTCAATTCGAATATAGGCTCCCCTTGCCCACTTTACGAATTTGAAGGCCCCACAGCTCATGGGCTGTGTAACCTGATGGACCAGTAGATGTTTAAGGGGATTTTCCGCCTTTCGGGCCGCGGTCACCACGGGCTCCCATCTCTTCTTCTGGACGATAAAGGTCATCAAGGTCCTGGGCAGAAATATGGCCATCGGTTTTTCCAAGACGAATTTAACTCGATAATCGTCCAGGGCCTCAATCTCCTTGATGAAACGCCATGCGTAATGATAGCGGGGAACTCTAAACTCCTTGATGACGCTGCCCGTGAATACCACGTCATGGGCCGTGAGGGGGGACCCATCTTGCCACTTCGTCTTCTTGAGGCGGACGACAGCCGTATTGGTCGCCTCATCGTACTCCGGATACCCCTCCGCCAGCCATGGAATGATCTTATGGGTCTTGGGTTCCCTCGTGTAGAGTGGTTCATAAAATCGAGTGACTACCTTCCTGGACCACGTGTCACTGGCCCTGAAGGGATTGAGGGTTTTGGGCTCATCCTTCATCCCGATCTTGATAACCGACCCGCTGGATGGGGCAATCGCAAATCCCAGGAAAAGTGGGGTGAGGATGAGTATAAGACACAACCGGTAAAACCACTGAGAACTTTGACGCACGTCCATCTTTTATCTCCTCCTTGCTTCCACCTCAGCCTCGATGAAATCGATGACCTTACCCTCCAATTTGTCACCGTTCAGGCGATTGATTCTCGGGATACCTCCAGGGCTGACACAATTGATTTCTACCAGTTTATCGGCGATGAGGTCGATTCCCACGAAGAAGAGACCACCGGTGATCAACCTATCCTTAATCCTCTCGCAGACCTTCCGTTCACTTTCGGTCACCTCGTGTTTCTCTGCCCTTCCCCCGGCGTGGATATTGGCACGGAACTCCCCATTGGCGGGAATCCGTCGCATCGCCCCCAGGATCTCCCCGTTGAGCAAAAGTATCCTGACGTCCCCTCCCCCCTCTTCATGCTGATATTCCTGGATAATCACGGGACTCCTCTCCTCATACGGCGTGGAAAGGTTCACATAGTAGTTGATAAGGGAGTTTAGGTTCTCCGGATCCCTCGTACTCACCTTGATGACACCCTCCCCCTTCAATCCCGCCGTGGGTTTCATAACCATAGCACCCCCGAATTCATCGATGATCCTCCTTATGCGTATGGGATCCCTGGATATGTGGGTTTCGGGGATTATCTCCGGGAAATTGAGGGTATAGAGCTTGCTGTTGGCGTTGACCTGACCCTGGACGTCGTTGATGATAAATACATCATCCTTGACGAGTTGGAGGAACTCGATGGTTTTGAAATTGACAGGGGGATCCTTCCTCAAGAATAACACGGCCAATTCGGTAACGTCCTCGAAGATCCGTTCCTCCGTCTTCACGCATTGGGTGATCGCATCCCAGTATTGGGATAGGGATTGATCCCTTGGCACGGTGATATGCTTCATTCTGGCCCTGATCCGGTTGCTCTTAATATAGAGATCGTGAGGCTCCAGAAAATAGAGATCATTCCCCCTTTGATTACATTCGTACATCAGCCAGCTGGTCGTCTCATCCGTCGGGTCAATGGATTCCAAGGGATCCATTAAAAAGGCAATCTTCATGACCTTCCCCTCCTTACCAGGTTTAGGGCATAATTGAGGATAGATTCCGCGATATCCATCCCAGCCACTTTCTCCAGCTCCCGAAAACCTGGGGAATAGTTCACCTCGAGAACCATGGGGCCCTCCCTTGATTCCAACATATCCACCCCGGCAACATCCAACCCCAATGCCTTCGCCGATTGAACGGCTACCTCCTTATATTCATCAGACAGTGCGATTCCGTCTCCCACCCCTTTGAGATGGATGTTCGACCTGAAGTCCCCACCACGGGATTGCCGCACCATGGACGCCTTAACCTCCCCTCCGACCACCAAGGCCCTGATATCCCTTCCCCTCGATTCCTCGATAAATTCCTGAATGAGTGCCGCGTCGCCGAATCCGGAGAGGTTGTTCAGGACGAACTCAACCGCTTGATAAGATTCCGCAAGCGTCACCCCGGTTCCCTGCCTCCCCCTGAGGAGCTTCACAATCACCGGGAGACCATTCAGATCCCGTATCAATTTCACCAAATTTCGGCAGTCGGTCACGACGGCGGACCTGGGGACGGGAATCCCATGAGAGGCAAGAATCTGCAGGCAGGTGAATTTATCCCTCGATTTGGCTATGGAATCGAACCCGTTAACCAGGGGAACGGCCATCAACTCCAACTGTTTAACCACGGTCATCTCGTAGTCCTCGATGGTGGCTCCGATCCTTGGCAAGACCACATCCAGATGGGGAAAGGCCTTCCCTCGGTAAGTCATTCTCTCCCCGTCACGGCCCACTCTCAAAAGACACTTCCAAGGGTCGATGAGCAGCGGGCGATGCCCCATCTTGAGGGCCGCCTCGATGAACCTACTATTGGTATGATATTGGTGATTTCGGGTTGTCAGAATGCCGATATCCATCTATGCCCTCATCTCATCCCGAGAGCGCCGTCCCCTAATCCATCCAAATTCGAGTTGAAGTACATTACCATTCATCAAGAAAAGGGACAAGAGGAAAGGAACGGAAGTTTCCTCAATTTCGGGAGAACACCGTTGTCCATGAGCATAATCTGCTGGAGAAGTGGGGTACCCATCGAGGGTGGCAGGCTTCGACGTGAGCTCAGCCGAACGTAAGGGGAAGGCCAGCCCTTTAGAGGCTGGAAGGGGTAAGTATTCCCCGCCTGCGAACCCCGAAAGGGTCACTTCGAAAGCATTGAAGCGAAGGGACAATGGTGTTCTCCTATGAAAAAAAATCTTTCCGACAAAGTAATTTCCCCAGCCCGGCACGGCTCCCTTCCTTATTGTACGGTACTGGGGCTGGCCTCCCGCACCTTCCTGGTAATATATTCACCCATCTGGGCGGCCTCCTCCATCCTCATGCCCGATCGGGTCTCGAACTGGTACCCATATCGGAGGCCGTGGCTAACCCGGTCCCCCCGGTGGACCTTGGTGATCCCGAACCGTTCGGGGTGGCAATCGATTTCAGTTCCCCCCTCCAGGTTGAAGGGCTGAACGACAAAACTGGTATACTTGCCCCGGTAGTCAATCAAAAACCTCATCGTCTCCAAGGCCTCTTCACGGGTTTCCGTGGGAAAGCCAACCATGCACATCAACCGGGTCTCTATACCGACCTCGTGACATCCATCCACAATCCTCCCTATCTCCTCGACCCTTATCCCTTTCTTCATCAAATCGAGGATCCTCTGATTGTAGGATTCCAAACCGAACATCAATCGCTTACATCCCCCCTCAGCCAGGAGACGGAGTAAATCCATGGTGAAGGGCTTTTCGAATCGGGCAAAGCAGCTCCATCTCACCTTGAGCCCGGACCGGATGACTTGACGTGCCAGGGACCGGAGAAATGCCGGTGAACAGGCGTCATCCATGAATCTAACATGGATACACCCATATTCACTATACAGCTTTGCCATATCCTCCACCACGAGGGTGGCGTCCCTCTGGTCAAAGGCACCCTTATAGAATTCCCGGTACGTGCAAAAGGTGCACCGCTTCCAGTAACAGCCTCGGGACGTGATGAGGGGAAGGGTGAAATTTTTCGCAAGGTATAACCCCAGGGGAAATCCCTTGAAATCGGGGGTTGGAATGGAATCCATATCGATGGGGGAACAAGGGATTGGGTTTCTGTGCCATCGACCCTCCCTTTTGAAGACCGCATTGGGAATGGATTCCAGGGCATCCCCTCCTCCTAGGGCCTCGACCAAACGTAACAGGGGAAGCTCTCCATGGTGGAGGATAAAGCTATCCGCGGCATTCAACAACTCCTCGTGTCCCATCAAGTGACCCAACAGTTTGGTGATCGTTGGGCCTCCCATGCAGATATGGATATGGGGATTGGCCCTTCTTATCAAGAAAGCGATCCTGAAGCCATGGATCATTTGTGTAGGATAGGCAATGGACAACCCCACCAAGGAGGGGTCTTCCCCCAAGACCCAGGGGATAAGGTGCTCTCTATAGTAGCGTTCAAACCGATCATTTCGTCCCTCCATTGCCTCCCGAAGGGTCTCTACCAGAGAAGAGCGCGATATCTCAGCTTCGAAACCCTTATAGTAGGTGAGGTACGTTTTCATCAGCAGTCTTCTGGCCCATTCCTTCCTTTCCCCTCCCACCCCTTGGTCCATCAGTGCGTCTTTCGCCTCCTGGAGGATGGGGGGATCCATTTCTTCCCCTCCAATTCCCCGTTCCGATGGGGGAATCACATCATAAAATGCCTCCAGGTTGGCGTCTTTCGAGACGGGTTGGTGGCCCGCCTTCTTCAGGAAGGCGGAAAGGGAGGGAAGACTCAGGTAAGGATACCTGAGATTACTGATGGGGGGATGGATGAGTAATACTTTCATTACTTTAATTCTAAAATGCCGTATTTCCCTTTGTCAATGTGTTCATGCGTGAAGTTTCCTGAACTTCTAGGGGACACCCTTGTCCATGAGCGTAATCTGTTGGAGAAGTGGGGTACCCATCGAGGGTGAGCAGAGCTTGTCCTGAGCCAGTCGAA
>CBDUXJ010000029.1:0-14556 GCA_965371165.1 uncultured Syntrophobacterales bacterium
GCCAATTTGGTGTTGCAGTGCTGCAGTGTTGCGGTCAAATAGAAATCCCTCTATTATTGCAGTGGCGGATGAATTCGGGCTCAGAGCTCCTTTTTCCAGTTTCTAGAAATCTCAATCTTGGGCCTTCAAATGAAAAAGGCCCTCGGCGAGGGCCCTCCCATCCGCTATGCTTCTGGCATATCCTCACTACTTACTCCGGCTCTTCCGCTTTGATGCCTTGAGAGGGTTGAGCTTCTTGGCCTTAACAGTGCCGTTGTTCCTTTTGACATGAGTAGCAAGGCTGCAGGGCCCCGGAACCCATTTGAGGGTGGGTTCGCTATATGCCCTGCAATAGAGGCCGGTGGGATATTCGGTCACCCGGTCGCAACCATTACAACTGTCGACGATGGGGTGACATGTGCCTCCGTTGTAGCTACATCCTCTTTTGCTCATGAAAACACACTCTGCCCCTGTCTTTACCGTTTGACAAACCATGGTTATCTCCTCCCTTCTCTTTTTATGGAATGTCCCAAAAACGCAAAAAAAAACCGAGTTCCTCTATGAGAATAATTGCGCATTTCAGTAAGGAACTCGATTTTTTCTCTAAGAAAAAAACTACGCCCTTAAGCCCGAGTCCAAAATTCCTTCAAGTGAAAAAATTAACTAAATAATAATATATCAACAAAAATTCAAATGTCAAGCGTTCCCTCCACAGTTCGGAAATTTTTTCATTCACTGACTGGCGATTTGACCTTGACAGAGGAATCCGAGGGGATATATAAATGACTTAATGTTAACAGGGAAAGGGTCATCCATGAAGAAAGTCCTCTTCATATCGATTGCGACAATGGTCCTCATCACGAAAGTTGTAGCCTTTTCAGCAGAGCAGAAAAGCAGGCTCTTCGTCTACAACTCCTCGTATGATCTCACGAGGGGAGATCTCTGGGAGTACATAAAAGACCAGCAGATACTCCTGGATTTGGAACCGTACCCCAAGAACTTCGTTGTCATCGGGTTGGGAAATACCAACCAAACCTACTCCATCGGCGAAATGATGGCTACGGGGACCGTTGGACTCTCTCGCTTTCTCTGGATCAATCCCAAATATCCTAACAAGGCAGTGGAGATCTGGGATAGGGAATTTCCCTTCGCCGCTATCGCCGTATGTAACCCGAACGAAATCATCCAGTGGGATGAAACCGAGGGAGAGATTCACAGAATCATTGCAGATCGCATCCAGGCGGAGGAAGTAAAGGTGGCGGCCTTGAAGATACGGGGGACTCTCTTTGACGTCCAGTTCCATGTCTCATCCCATATTCCAAAGGAGGGGATAAGCAGCCTTCATGGACCCCGTGCTGAAGGACAAGGGCACAAGACATTCAGGATCGAGGGGCCATCCGAATGGGTACTCAATGGACTTTATCTCTATTCCCAGGAATTACAGCTCATGGCATCTGCAGATGGAAAACCCATTCACATCCACGGCTATGAAAAAAAATCGAAAAGGGGTGGCAATATCGACTCCGCAAGGATCGATAGGCTAACCGTCCAAGTCTATCCCATCGAAGATGTCAAGTTCTTCCAAAATGATTTATGGATAGAGGATGTGAAATGGGACAGGGGAAGAGTCGAAATCGTCGTCGTCAATGAGGGGAGGATGAACGTAAAACACGTAACCGTCGAGGCCCTCTTTCCCGAAAGGGAGAAGTGGACGGTGACCATCGATCGAACACTACCCATGTCCAAAAAGTTCATCGAGTTTAGCCCACCCCCTGATCTACCGGACGGAATAGGGTGGGTCGTGGTTGATCCCAATAATGAAATAAAGGAGCGCCGAGAGGACAATAACCGATTCCGATGGCCAATAAGAGCCGTGGAGTCGACAGGGGAAACCCGCCCATGAAGGATATTACATATCTGTGGGAAAACGCGAGGGCGGCGGGGTCGGTGGCCCTCGCCATGGTTCTCTGATATCCACGGAATAAAATCTCCATAAGGAGTTGATCGATGCGTTATTCCCGGTTTATGCTACCGACCTTGAAAGAGGATCCTGCGGAAGCGGAGGTAATCAGCCACAAGTTGATGTATCGCGCGGGAATGATCAGAAAATTGGCAGCGGGTATATACTCATACCTTCCGCTGGGCCTGAGGGTAATTCAAAAAGTGAAAACAATCATCAGGGAGGAGATGAACCGGGCAGGAGCTCAGGAAGTTTTGCTTCCCTGTGTTCAGCCTGCCGAATTATGGATGGAGACCCACCGATGGGAGGAATATGGAAAAGACCTCCTTCGGTTTAAGGATCGCCATAGCCGGGACTGTTGTTTCGGGCCCACTCACGAGGAGGTAATCACCGATATCGCAAGGCGGGAAATCCGATCATATCGCCAGATGCCACTGAACCTTTACCAAATCCAGACCAAGTTTCGGGACGAGATTCGCCCCCGGTTTGGGTTGATGAGGGGCAGGGAATTTATCATGAAGGACGCCTATAGCTTCGATACCGACGAGGCCGGTTTGGAGATAAGCTACCAAAAGATGTACGAGACCTACGAGAAAATCTTCAAACGGTGTGGTTTGTCCTTTACGGTCGTGGAGGCTGAAACGGGTCTCATCGGAGGAAGTGCCTCCCACGAGTTCATGGTGTTGGCCGAAACGGGGGAGGAGATCATCGTCAGCTGTCAATCCTGTAATTATGCGGCCAACGTTCAAAAAGCGGAGGCCAAGAGAACTCGGCTTCGGGCCAGAGGGTCGGGAAAAACCTTGAAGCCCCTCAAGAAGGTGAAAACACCTGATATGAAAACGGTGGAGGCGGTGACCCGATTCCTGAAGGTGAGGTCTCAGGATTTGGTAAAAACGCTCATCTTCGAGACGGATCAAGGGGTTATTGTAGCCTTGATAAGGGGGGACCACGAGATAAACGAATCGAAGCTCCAAACCCTTCTGGGATGTGGGGAGGCTAAACTGGCCTCAGATGATGTAGTCAACAGGGCGACTGGGGCTCCTAAGGGGTTCGCAGGACCAATAGGGCTTTCCATAAAGGTCATCGCCGATTATTCCGTCGAACCCATGGTCGATTTCGTCACTGGGGCCAATGAGGATGATGCCCATTATATCAATGTCAACCTTGGCCGTGACGTAAAAGTCGATCAATTCGCGGACCTACGGATGATAAAAGGGGGAGATCGCTGTCCCCGCTGCGGGAAATCATTGAGTTTCTCCAGAGGGATAGAGGTCGGCCACATCTTCAAGTTGGGGACGAAATACAGCAAGACTTTAAAGGCAACCTATCAGGACGAAAACGGTCAAGAGAGGGAAATCGTGATGGGGTGTTACGGCATCGGCGTCGGAAGAACCGCTGCTGCCGCCATCGAACAGTATCATAACGAAGATGGTATCATCTGGCCAATGCCCATCGCCCCCTTTCAGGTCGTCGTCGTCCCCGTAAATAATAAAATTAAGCCTCTTATGGAAACGGCGGAAGGGATATACCGTCTCCTTTCGGGCAACGGGGTGGAGGTGTTGTTGGACGATCGGGATTCCACCCCAGGGGTAAAATTCAAGGACGCCGATCTTATCGGCATCCCATTGAGGATAACCCTCGGCGAGAAGAACCTGAAAAGGGGCCTCGTTGAAATCAGGCGCCGAAAGAACGGTGAAACGATCCTGATAGGAAAGGATAAGGCCACGGAGACTGTTTTGACCTTAATCAGTGAGGAGATGGACGCCTCATCGCTGGCGTGATGGGCCGTACTTCTCCGCCAGTATCCTTCTAAACCTGGGGCGATAGATCAGTTCAAAGGTTTCCTCTTTTCCGGGGAAAAGGCGGCATGCGTGACCTTTAACCCCTTCAATTACCTTGAGGGCCTCTTCAAACGGGAGATCGCCCTGGAGGATGAACTGCATGGAGAAATCCACCAAAAGCCTCAGGAACCTGATTTTCTTATTCTCTTCGGCTATCTCTTTCGAAGGGACCATTAGGGTCATTCACCTGACGATTCTATGTGATTTTTGTTGACCGAGTTCTTCATCGGCATTGACGCCTTTTCCTTGCCGGCTTCGTAAAAAGTCCATCTGATGCGTTGCGCTTCATCCTTAAGTCACCGCAGCGTACTTCTATAGTACGCCTCATTCCTCAGGATTTGCGCGCCTTGCATCTGGATCTTTTTTCTTTGCCGTCTGATTTCAACTCTTTACAATGACGTCTTCTGCCTCAGAAGAGTCAAGAAAAATATACCAGGAGAAGAAGGAGTTGTCAAAAGAGGACTGGAATACCAGTTGGAATAGTGGAGTAATGGAATGCTGGAATGATGGGTAGAGAGGAATGAAAACAATAAATCCGCTTTTTCCGCTTTTTATTCCCCAATATTCCAGTATTCCAACATTCCATCATTCCAATTCTCTGAAATATGACGCTCAGGGACAACGATGTTCTCTAGAGACTCAGGAAACTTCCCTCTCAGATGGGGTTGACCCCGGATTCAACTTCTACTATAACGTGTAACACCTCCGTGCGAATAGACCCCAAAGGGGTCGGTTTCATGATCTTCTTCGCCTTCGAAAAGACGGAATGGGTGGATAATGGAATCGCGGGAGAGGCTCATATTTGCCCTTGATGTCGAACATTTCGGCGAAGCCCAAAGCCTAGTCGGCCTTTTGAGGGGCCACGTTGGCCTCTTTAAAGTGGGCAAGAAGCTCTTTACCCACTCTGGGCCGAAAGTCATCGATATGATCCGAAGGAAGGGCGAGAGGGCCTTCCTGGATCTTAAGTTCCATGATATCCCTAATACGGTGGCAAAAGCCGCCGAGGAGGCAGCTAAACTCAACTCAGCGATGTTCACTATTCATTCCATGGGTGGATATGAGATGATGAAACAGGCGGTGGAATCCTCCAGATATATTACCCAACAACTCCATCTACCAAAGCCCCTCATTTTGGCGGTAACTATCCTTACCAGCATGGACGAAATCATCCTCGAGGAGGTGGGTATCAAGACCCCATTAGAGCAACAAGTCGTGCGCCTGGCAACATTGGCCAAAAGGGCAGGAGTCCATGGGGTTGTCGCCTCTCCCGGGGAAATCAGGCTTATACGGGATCACTGCGGGTCAAATTTCCTCATCGTAACCCCAGGAGTAAGGCCTGCCTTTGTGGCCAAGGACGACCAGAAAAGGACCCTAACCCCTGGGGAAGCCATCAAGGCAGGGGCAGACTATAGTCGTCGTAGGCCGCCCCATTAAGGAGGCTGATGACCCCGTAAAAGCTGCGGACGAGATCGTCGAGGAAATATCGTGACCCAAATCATCCACGGAGCTCACCCTATCTACCAAGCCCTAAAAGCCCATCGAAGTCAAATCAAAAGGATCATCATCTTGCGACGGAGAGACCGGAAACCTCTGATGGAAATCCTCCGACTGGCCGAGGAAAGGGGGGTCTCAATCCAATGGGTCGACAGGGACCACCTAACCCGTATGGCCAAAACCACCTCTCATCAAGGTATCGTGGCCCAAATGGATGATTTCAAATACGTTGAGCCCTCTGACATTGTCCATAGGTGGAAGACAACGGACAAGAAGGCCCTTCTCCTCATCGTCGATAGCGTCGAGGATCCACAAAATCTCGGGGGATTAATCCGAACGGCAAATGCCTTCGGCGTTCATGGGGTCGTCATCCCCAAGGATAGGGCTACACCTATTACCCCGATAGTCATAAAGGTATCCGTTGGAGCGTCATTCCACACCCCCATCGCCCGGGTAACCAATATCGTCTCCTGCCTCGAATTTCTCAAGAAAAGTGGAATCTGGATCTTGGGCGCTGAGGCCGGGGCTGAACATCCCATCTACGATTGTGATTTAGATCTCGATTTGGCCATCGTCATCGGAAGTGAGGGAAGGGGGATCCGGCCTCTGGTCAAAAAAAAATGTGACTTCCTCGCCTCCATCCCCCTTTGTGGGGAAATCACATCCCTCAACGCCTCCGTCGCTGGAGCGCTGGTGATGTATGAGGTTTTAAGACAACGCTTGGCGGAGGAGGGACCCCATGATTAAAACGGTAGGTCTCGTGAAGATCGATTCAGGAGCGGTAGTGGGCGTTGATCTTGACGTAATCCGTGGAAAAGTCGCAGGTATAAATAGAGGTTTGAGCATTTCCCTGATGGAGGCGAATGGTGATCGTAACCGTATTCCCCTTGAGCACCTGACCGGCTTCTTCCTGCAATGCCCCATTTGTCTCCACCCCACCTAAGGCAACGGGAACGTGGTTCAAAAGAATATCGAAGGTATTGGGCCTGATGGGGACGCCCGCGCGCCCAATAGCAGCGGCAATTCTTCCCCAATTGGCATCCCCGCCGAAGAAGGCAGTCTTAACGAGATTTGAGTTGGCCACAGTCAAAGCCACCTTCTTAGCGTGGGCCTCGCTCCTTGCCCCCTCTACCCTGACCTCAATGAATTTCGTGGCCCCCTCCCCATCCCTGATGATCATCTTGGCCAATTCATGCAGAACTGCGGTAAGGAGGTCCCTGAAGGGAGGGTAATCAGCGGATTTCAGCGAAATTACCCGGTTTTTTGCCATTCCATTGGCCAAAACTAAGACGGTATCGTTAGTGCTGGTATCCCCATCCACCGTGATCCGGTTGAAGGTGAGCTCTTTCGCATCTGAAAGTGCCTTCTGGAGAGCTACCCTTTCAATGGCGACATCGGTCATCACAAAACAGAGCAACGTCGCCATATGGGGCATGATCATGCCGCTTCCCTTCGCAACCCCGCATATTCGAATCTCCCTTTGGTCTATCGAGCACTTCTCCATCTTCGCCTTGGGGACGGTATCAGTAGTCATAATGGCTTCCACGGCATCCAAAAGGGCATGGGAGGAGAGATTATCTACGAGACTGGGAATCCGAGAGAGAATTGTATCGATAGGCAAGGGTTTTCCGATTACCCCCGTTGAGGAAACCAATGCCAGCTCCCTTGGTATGCGGAGCGCCTCTGCCGTCGCATCGGCCATAGTCCTTGCATCCCGCATCCCCCTTTTCCCAGTGCAGGCATTGGCGTTCCCGCTGTTGACGATAATCGCCTGACTTCGTCCCTTCCTTATCCTCACCCGGTCCACTAAAACCGGAGCCGCCTTCACCCTATTGGTAGTGAATACCCCCGCCACCGTCGCCGGAATCACTGAATAGAAGAGGGCGAGATCCCTTTCTTTTCCCCCTTTGATGCCCGCCGAGATTCCGGAAAACATGAACCCGGGGATGAAAAAATCCCCATCATACTTCTTTCCCAATACCCTTCCTCACTTTTCCATCTTTCTCCGATTTACTTGCTGCAGCACTTTTTATACTTCTTCCCGCTGCCGCAAGGGCATGGTTCATTCCGGCCGATCTTCCTTCCCTCCCTCTTGAAGGTTAACACCTTCCCCTCCTCGACCTCAGGCATTGCCATAGTACTCTCGTTCTCCATCGCCATCTCACTGCCAAGGGAAGGGGATATCATCTCCCCTCGAGTGAGGGTAAGCCGTTGCGACCTTTCCCTCCTCCAACCTTTCGCCTCCCTTTCTGCAGCCAGTCGTATCGCAAAAAGCTGACGAATCGTATCCTCCCTGATCTCGGCCAACATATCCAAAAACATCTCGGACCCCTCTATTCTAAACTCCGTCAAGGGGTTCTTCTGGCCGTATCCCCGGAGTCCAATACCCTCTTTCAAATAATCTATGTTGAGAAGGTGTTCCCTCCAATGGGTATCGATGGATTGTAACAAAATGACCTTCTCCAGATGGCGCAGGATCTCTTGGCCCAGCTCCTGCTCCTTATTTGCATAGGTCTTCCGCACCCCATCAAGGATCTGTTCCCTCAAACCATCTTGATCTAAACCGTCGAAGGTTTCCTTAGCGATATCGAAATGGACCGAAAAATTCCTGAATAGCTCATCCTGGAGCCCCCTCAGGTCCCACTCCTCGGGGTAAGTCTTTCTATCGGTATGGACATCCACGATCTCCTCCACCAGTTCCTCCGCCATCTCCATAACTCGATCGCTTACGCTATCATTGCCCAAGACCTCTGTCCTCCGCCGATAGATCTCCTCCCTCTGTCTATTCATCACATCATCGTATTCCAACAGATGCTTTCTGATATCGAAGTTATGCCCCTCCACTCTGCGCTGAGCGTTCTCTATCGCCTTCGTGATCAAGCTATGCTCGATGGGCTGATCCTCTTCAATCCCCAATTTCGTCATCACATTGGATATCCTCTCAGACCCGAATAGACGCATCAAATCGTCCTCCAGGGAAAGATAAAATCTCGATGACCCAGGATCTCCTTGTCTGCCCGCCCTTCCCCTTAATTGATTGTCAATACGTCTTGCCTCATGCCGTTCGGTGCCAATGACATGTAATCCCCCGAAGGCCAAGACTTCTTCCTTCTCCCTAGCGGCAATGGCGTGAGTCCTTTCGTAGGCCTTTCCCTTTTCTTCCTCCGATGCCCCGTCACCCACCATGGTCTTTGCCAAGAACTTAGGATTCCCCCCCAGGAGGATATCCGTGCCCCTTCCGGCCATATTGGTCGATATGGTGACACCCCCCTTACTTCCCGCCTGCGCGATGATCTCGGCCTCCCTCTCATGATTCTTGGCATTGAGTACGTGGTGTTTTATCCCGTTCCGCTTCAGCACCCGACTCAACCTCTCGGATCTCTCAACGGACACGGTTCCAACCAAAACCGGGCGACCTTCCTCGTATAATTGGGAGATCTCCCTTACAACAGCGTTGAACTTCTCCCGCTCGGATTTGTAGATGGCATCGGGATATTCCGTTCTGATCAAGGGCATGTTGGTGGGAATGACCACGACCTCCAAACCGTAAATCTTATGGAATTCCATCTCCTCGGTATAAGCGGTACCCGTCATTCCCGCAAGCTTCTCGTACATACGGAAATAATTCTGGAAGGTAACGGTGGCCAGGGTTTGATTCTCCCTCTCAATGGTCACTCCCTCCTTTGCCTCCAAGGCCTGGTGTAGTCCATCACTATACCGCCTTCCGGGCATCAGCCTCCCCGTGAATTCATCGACGATGATGACCTGCCCATTGCTGACCACGTACGCCACATCCTTCTCGAAGAGGGAATACGCCCTCAGCAACTGGGATACGTTGTGGATTTTCTCCGTCTTCTCGGAATATTCCGCCTCCAATTTCGTCCTCAGCTGTTCCCTCTCTTGGAGGCTCAAATCGGGGTCGCCATCTATCGAGCTCAAGTCCGGCAGAACGAAGAAATTGGGATCTTGAGGTGACAAAGCCTTCCTCCCCCTTTCGGTCAAATCCACCACGTTCGATTTCTCATCGATGATGAAATAGAGGTCCTGATCCAGGAGATCCCAATTCTTATCCCTGAAGAAATCCATCTCCACCCTTTCCGCCAGTTTCCTGTGTGCCCCATCCTCGAGAATTCGCAAAAGTCGTTTATTTTTGGGTACCCCCCTTTTGGCCTGAACCAATTTGACGCCCGCCTCATAATCCTCTCCCTCCCGGAGCAGCCCTTCGGCCTCACCCAGAATCCGGTTAAGCACCCTCGTCTGGCTTTGAAAGAGCCTCTCAACGGGACCCTTGAGCTCGTGGAATTTGTGGGTGGAATGCTCCACCGGCCCCGATATGATCAGGGGGGTCCTGGCCTCATCGACGAGGATGCTATCCACCTCATCCACGATGCAGTAGTGTAGTTCCCGCTGCACACATTCATCGGAGCTGAATTTCATATTATCCCTGAGATAATCGAACCCGAACTCGTTGTTGGTCCCGTAGGTGATATCGGCTCCATATGCCTTCTGCCGATCGAGGTCATCCATATCATGAACGATGACCCCCACCGATAAGCCCAGGAATTGATAAATCTCTCCCATCCAGTCCCGGTCCCGTTTGGCCAAATAGTCGTTCACCGTGATAATATGTACGCCCTTACCGGTAAGGGCGTTTAGATAAGCGGGCAGAGTTGCCACAAGGGTCTTCCCCTCCCCCGTGGCCATCTCCGCGATCTTTCCTTCGTGAAGGACAATTCCGCCCATCAGTTGAACGTCGAAGTGGCGCTCTCCTAAAGTCCTCTTGGAAGCCTCCCTGACGGCGGCAAAAGCCTCCGGAAGCAACCCATCCAAATCTTCACCCCGATCGACCCTTTCCTTGAAGTGGGTCGTCTTCGACCTCAATTCAGCGTTGTCCAATTTCTGAAACTCCACTTCTAAGCGATTGATTCGCTCCACCATGGGTTGGAGGCGGTGCAGTTCCCTCTCGTTTTTCGTCCCCAGGATTTTGATGGCGGTCTTTTTAACGATAGACCCAATCATTGGAGCCCCCAATTTGTTAAGCGCTCTTCTTTTCAGGTTATTTTACTGCCTCGGTAGGGAGAATTCAAGCTATTCATCGACTCGCCCGTCCCTCGGCCTTGGGAAAGGGAAAAAAATATCCCGATAGATCTTTATCTCTACCGGGATATTTATGATAAAAACGGCGAATCTTCTTAGTTCAGAATATATTTCATGGGGTTTACGGGAACACCGTTCACCATTACCTCATAGTGCAGATGGGGGCCTGTGGATCTTCCCGTATTCCCTATTTCCGCGATCTGGTTTCCCCTCTTCACCTTTTGCCCGATCTTAACGTTTATCCTGTTTAGGTGTGCGTAACGGGTGGTGAAGCCGAATCCATGGCTGATGACCAAAATCTTTCCGAAACCCCACTCCCTGCCGATATTTGTAACCAATCCATCAGCAGGAGCGATGATGGACGCTCCGATTCGATTTGATATATCGATTCCCTCATGCCTCTGTCGCAGCCCCGTAAAGGGGGAAATCCGATATCCAAAACCAGAAGTCAACCATCCCCTGGCTGGCCAAATGGATGGGGTATTGGCCAGCTGAACCCGTTTGTCTTGCAGGAGGCCTTCCAGTTTCCTGAGGCTATCTCCTTCCGCAGATGCCTCTTCATTTAGCCGTTGCAAATCGTGCCTCATCTGCTGAACCAACTCCGCCTCATTCCTCTGTAGGAGCAAAGTCTCTCGGATATCCGCGGGTGGAGGTCCACCAACTCCAAGGAATTGCCTCGTCTTCCCCTCCGAACCCTCCAGGTTGGCCAGCATCCTCAGCCTTCTATCAAATTCCCTCATCCCGGCTATGTTCTTCTCTACCTCCCCGATCTTCTCCGAGAAAAAACGAATCTGGGACCGCTGGAGCTGGGTTTCTTCCCGCAATCGGTTCAGCTCCAGGACCTCCTGTTTCATCATTACGTAATCAAAGCCAAAATACCCGAGGAAGATGAAGCAGATGGGAATGGCCAAACAGAACAGTTTGGCCAATAGCCTGGGGAATCTGTATCTCCTGATCGTGGATGCCTTCTTGGAGAAAATGAGGATATTGTAAAAATCCCCTCCCAAATGTTACCCCCTTTCACCTAGCAAACGAACCGCTCAATTTTCTACTCATATCAAAAAAAAAATGAGATGTCAAGAATTATTTTGATCAAAATCTCCGCTCAGATAGCACCCTTGTCACGCTTCCTCAAGATGGTTCAACTGAGGTGAATATATACTAATGTCCCTTTTTAACCAGAACGGAACGATTGCAAAACCCATACCAAAGGGATAAATTCACGGGCATTGGTATCTTCACACTTCTTCGAAATTGGGCTTGATATTCTATTGAAAAGAAAAGAAAAATGAGATACAAAAGTTAAGAAGAAAATGAGTCCCGCCCACGTTCTTAGCATCCTTGAATCTCATATTATCGTGGGGTCTTACCTAACCTTTTTGCATAGATCTGACATTTTTTCTGCAGCCTGCACGATTACGAGAATTTTGCCAAATTAATAGGACCTTGTCAATTAATTTTATTGAGATCACTGAAAAACTGGAAAAAGAAGCTTCGAGCGCGAAATCATACAGTATTGCAGTGCTGCGGTGCTGCAGTCATGCGGTTAAGGCGGTTCACATTCCGGTAAGTTGTGGGACCGAGTAGCGCCCAAAGCATTTTTTGCAATGGAATAAACTCTAGAATGGTCGAAAAAAGGTTTTTGAGCAGCGAAGAGCTACTTTTCAGAGATCTTTTATTAATATAATTGAAAAAAAATTGGGATTGTTCCATGGAGAAAGATAGCCCTC
The DNA here is from genome assembly GCA_965371165.1 of uncultured Syntrophobacterales bacterium. Taxonomy (GTDB): domain Bacteria; phylum Desulfobacterota; class BSN033; order WVXP01. The sequence continues at coordinate 12,102 of CBDUXJ010000029.1, forward strand.
GTTAGATCGTTCTTGGACGAAGGATTAACGGCCGCTTATGGCGAGCTTGCTCGTCCTGAGGGTTGAAGAACCGAGTTTCCCGGTGAAACGAAAATCCGCTCCCACCTCCTCGACGCTCTTAAATAAGTCCAAGACGTTGCCTGAAATGGCGATCCCCTTCACCGGATGAACGGGCCTACCCCTCTCGGCCCAGAAACCCGCTGCGCCAAGGGAAAAATCGCCGGAGATGGGATTGGCGGTATGGATTCCCATCACCTCCTCGATCACAATGCCGTTGTGGAGGTCTGCCAGAAGATCGCTAAAGGGCCTATCTCCTCTCTCAATATAGAGATTGGAAATACCCAGGGATGGAGGGGCCTTTATTCCTTCTCGTATGCTGTTGCCAGTTGACCGCCATCCCTCCCTGCTGGCCCAATAGAAATCGTAGAGGTAACCCGTCAACTCCCCGGAAATGACCACCGGCGTCTTTTGGCTCTCGACTCCTTCGCCGTCGAAAGGGAAGGTAGCCATCCCTTGGGGATGTAGTCCGTCATCGTAAATGTTAACCTTGCACGAAAACGCCCGTGAGCCCACCCCGTTAGCAAACAAGGACTTCCCTTTTCGAACGTTTTCCACCGCAAAGGAGGGAGCCAGGACCGACAAAAACTGGCAGGCCACCTCATTTCTGATTAGGGCGGGGTAGAAGGCGCTTTTGAGGGGTCGTCCCGCCAATTTCTCCCCCGCTTTTCGAGCCGCTTCCTTACCGATTCGAGCCACATCGAGCCCTTCGAAGCAATGGTGGAAATCGAAATCCCAACCCATTTCGGATTCCGAACGCTCTTCCGCGACTGCCAATACGCTCCCCATAAAGATGGAGGAGGTAAAATCTGCCTCAACCCCCTCGGAATTCACGAGAAAGACCTTCCTCTCGGCGTCCCCATAAGTCGCCTTCCCCACCCTCTTTACCCTTTTGGGATCGAAGGTAAGGGCCGTGGCCTCCATGGCCATCGCCTTTTCTATTCTCTCTTGGGCTGAAATGTGCTTTATCCGTTCATTATAGATGTCGGGCGTAGGCCTAAGGTTCCTCCGGGGCGCGGGAAATCCATAAAATCGGTCTGACGGGAGATTTGCTGCTCCATCTATGGCGGCTTGAATCATCTTCCTGATCTCGGGTGCATCGAAACTGCTACAATAGGAGAAGCCTAACCTTTGGTCCTTGATAATCCGGAGCCCAACCCCCATGGACTGGGCCCTCTCAAAGGACTCCAGCTCCTCATCCCGTACTTCGACGCTCGTTGAGACGGATTGGGTAAGATAGATTTCATACCCATCGACTCGGTGTGTTTTGATCTGTTGGACGCATTCGTCGGCAATCTCCTGGGGGTTTAAGCGGTCTTCAAGCATTTTTCATAAGATCCTTAAACTGAACCTCTCATCCAGCTGGGGGGGGCTCAATGAGGAGGCTTTTACCATTTGATTAATGAGCTTGCCCAGGTGAGACCGCCTCCAAAGGCCGTGAGGCAAATCAGATCTCCCGCTTGCATACTTCCCCCTCTAACAGCCGAATCGAGGGTAATGGGAACGGTGGCCGAGGAGATATTGGCGAATTTCTCGATAGTCAAACAAACCTTTTCCATGGGGACATTCAATCGCTTTGCCATCGCCTGGAGGATTCGAAGGTTGGCTTGATGGGGGATGATCAATTTAACATCCGAAATGCTATACCCATTGTATGATACGGCCTCCTCACATGCCTCGGCGAAACACTTCACGGCAACTCGAAACGACTCGTTGGCCTTGATCATCTTCAGATAATGGAGTTTCTTGTCCACGCTCTCATATGAGATAGGGGTTGTTTTCGAACCCCCGCCTGGCAAGAGGAGATTCTCCCCTCCTGAGCCATCGGTATGCATGTGAGTCGATAAGATCTCGTGAATATCTTCAACGGAATCGACCGCCTCCAATACTACGGCTCCTGCCCCATCCCCCCACAGGATACAGGTCTCCCTATCCGTCCAATCGAGGGTTCGGCTCATGATCTCCGAGGCAACGACCAAGGCATTTCTATAGGTTCCCCTTCGTAAATACTGTTCGGCCACCGATAGGGCAAAGATGAATCCCGAACAGGCCGCCAAGATATCGAATGACACGGCTCGGTGTGCCCCCAATTTCGCCTCCAGCCAGTTGGATCCCGCTGGACATGCTGTATCCGGCGTCATCGTTGCCATGATTATGAGATCCAGATCTTCGGCAGAATAACCGCTCATCTCCATTGCTCTGAGAGATGCCTCCTTGGCTAAATCCGAAGCGTTCACATCCTCGTCGGCGATTCGCCTTTCCCTGATTCCCGTCCTTTTATAAACCCACTCATCATTCGTATCCAAGATCTTCTCAAGGTCAAAATTGGTCATCACTCTCGAGGGCAAATATGAACCCGTCCCTCGTATGGCTATCCTCTTCATTTCCGACTCCGCCC
>CBDUXJ010000030.1:0-14422 GCA_965371165.1 uncultured Syntrophobacterales bacterium
AAATCCTGAGGAATGAGGCGTACATAGAAGTACGCTGCAATGACGAAGGATGCAGGGCAACGCAGCAGATGGACTTTTTACGAAGCCGTCACGTCTTAGGGATGGAGATTTCATGAATCCCATAGAACCTTACGGATTCTACTATCTGACTAAGAAGATCGCCACAGGAGGAATGGCGGAGCTCTTTCGGGCCAGAAGGAAAGTTGGCCTCGAAGGTTTTGAGAAGATCCTGGCCATAAAGAGAATCCTTCCACACCTCAGCAACAATCGGGATTTCGTGGCCATGTTCGCCGATGAGGCCAAGATCGCCGCCCAGTTAACCCACCAAAATATCGTACAAATTTTCGACTACGGCAGGTTAGACGAGACCTATTTCATCGCCATGGAATTCGTTTTGGGGAGTAACCTCCGTGGAATCATGGAGAAAACGAGGCAATTGGATACGCAGCTGTCCATCAATGATTGTGTCTTCATTATCACAAAGGCGGCCATCGGACTCGACTATGCCCACTGGAAACGGAATCTCCAGAATAACCCCCTCGATATCATCCATAGGGATATCAGCCCACAAAACATCTTGGTCTCCTACGAGGGAGAGGTGAAATTGACCGATTTCGGTATTGCAAAGGCGGCCTTAACGACCTCCGTTACCAAAACAGGGGTTTTGAAGGGTAAGGTTTCCTACATGTCTCCCGAGCAGGCCCGCGGGGAGGGATTGGACAGAAGATCGGACATATTCTCATTGGGGGTTGTTTTTTATGAACTTCTGACCTACCGAAAGCTCTTCGAGGGGGAGTCCGAACTCCAGATCCTGGAAGGGTTGAGAGATCCGCATATAGAACCTCCATCCCGCCTTAACCCCGATATCCCGATTGAATTGGATCGAATCGTTCTGAAGGCCTTGGCCCGGAAGCCGCAAGATCGGTATCAATCCGCGGAAGAGATGTTTACCCAATGTGAAACCTTTCTTGCCTCCCTGGGTGACTTTCCCAGCACCAATGGCTTTCGAAACTTCCTCCGGATTATCTTCAGGGAGGATATCGAGAGGGAAGAGAGGGAGATCCGGGAAGAGTTCGATCGGGTAAGGTCCTTTGAAATTAATCAAGAGAAGACTCATCCCGTTACCCTCCGTTCAACTTCCCCGGCTTCCAATGAGCATTCCCTTCTCTCTCGCGGCCTTGGCTTATTTTGGAAGCTGAAGCATACAGCTGCCATCACGGGGGCCCTGGTTCTGGGGTTCTTTTTATTCCTATCCTTTATCCCTACCCCCTCCCAGACGATCAAGAAGGTCCCGACAGCGGATGACCATGTTCGTTATGCCCTTTTCTGTTTTGGTCAGGCCAGATTTGACCGGGCCCTTGCGGAGTTCGAAAAGGCCTTCAAAATGGAGCCATTTTATGCTAATAGATATCGGAAGCAGTTAGCAAGGGTCTTTCTTGAACGGGGGAAAGCGAACCTTCCTGGGGAATTGGAGATGGCTATAAGGGATTTCAAGGAAGCTCGGAGGCTCGACCCGGGAAATCATGAGGCCTATTTTCAGCTGGGACGAGCACTGACGAAATCTGGGAGATACGACGAAGCCCTCAACCAATATGAGCAATCCATTGCCATAATGCCCGAGAACCCCGATGCCCATTTTAACCTCGGATACATTTTCTTGGGTAGGAAGGAATATGCCAGTGCTGCCCGGGAATTCCAAGAGGTCATTAAACTAAAACCACCATATCTGAGCGATGCCTACGTCAACCTGGGAATCGCCCGCTACAATACGGGCCACCTTGAAGAGGCCCTCAAGGCCTTAGAAAAAGGCCTTGAGTTGAATCCCAAAAATGGAAGTATATCTGCATACATTGATGCCGTAGAGGCTAAATTGAGGAAAAGAAGGTCTTGAGGGAAAAGGGGCTTCATAGGGAGAATGGGCGGGTCAAATTGATATCCGTTTCCTGTAATCTCTGTGGCCGTTCCGGGGAGAAACTGATCCATCAAGAAGGGCAGTTTAGGATGCGTAAATGCCCTTCTTGTGATTTCATCTACCTCAACCCCAGGCCCAACCCTACTTCCTTGCGTTCCTATTATCAAAGCTATCTGCCCGAGGATGAATTGGGTATCGAACGGTGGCGCAAAATGATGATGCCGGTTTTTTCCCGTGCCGCCGATTTCATCGAGAAGTACCACCTCAAGGGGAGAATATTAGATATGGGGACAGGATATGGCCACTTCCTTTTGGAAATGAAAAGGAGGAACTGGGAAACCCTGGGGTTAGAGATTTCACGTACGGGGGTGGAATTCGCCAGGAAACAGTTGAGAGTAAATGTCCTCGCCAAAACACTTGAAGAAGGTAAACTGCCGGATAACTATTTCCATGCCATAACTGCCTTTTATGTCATTGAGCACCTCGATGATCCGCTGGCTTTCTTGAGAGAGTGTTATCGAGTTCTAAAACCCGGGGGGCTCATTCTCATAAGATACCCACATACTACTCCCATTAAGGACTTTTTGGCGTTACTCGGCATCCCAAACACCCTTTACGACACTCCCTATCATTTGAGCGACTTTTCCCCGAAAACCATCAAGAAATTCCTGGAAAAGGCGGGGTTTACCCGATGTCAATCCTTTATAGGGGGGTATACCCTCCCTGCCCATTTTCCCCCAAGGGTTGCCTCCCGTTTGTTCGGGAGTATTTCACAGACGCTCTTTTTCCTCTCTGGCAATCGATTTCTGTTTCCCGGGGTTAGCAAGACGGCTACGGGAAGGAAGTGAGCGACCCCTTGGCTGCCCTTCAAGAATGGGATCGAAAGGGGAGTATGAAGGGATTTATCAAGAGATGGCTGGGATTTCTGATGATATTTTACATACCCGTGGCACTCCCGATTAAGGCCGTAGCGCAAGGGTGGCTCGATGAAGATTTCATCCTCCGTCAGCTTGCCCGGGTCCAGGGGGAGATGGAGGATTTTACCGCGGATCTCATTCAGGAGAAACGAATCTCCCTTTTGAGGGAAGACATTACCTCCCATGGAGTAATTGAGTTCAAGCGTCCCAACAAGGTCCTCATCGAGCTCTTCGACCCTGATCCAAGCCTGATGGTGGTGGACGGCGATTCCCTATGGCTTTACTTTAGGCGGGAAAGGGTTGCCCAAAGGTACCACGTTGGAAATAACCCCATGTTAAAAAGATATCTCATGATCCTTGACAACCCTTTCAAAGGTGAATGGGGGAAGCTCACTTCGATAAAAAAAGAGGACGATTTTGCAGTTCTGGAGATCATCCCAGAGGAGGCCGAGGCGATCTTCTCGAAAATCACCTTTTGGGTATCCACCCAAAACTGGCTGATAAAAAAACTGGCCCTTTACGAAAAAAGCGGGGATGTGACCATCCTGTCTTACGAAAATATTCGGGTCAATACGGGAATTCCCGACTCCCGTTTCAAGGTCGATCTGCCGGCCGATGTGGAGATCCTGCAACCCATTCGGTGAGGAGTACCATTATCGTGGAATGATGTCCCTTTTGTGCCGGACGCGGGCCCCGGGGGGCTTGGCCGAATTAACCGATTCCGGGAAAGGAATACAAAAGGGTGTTGAAAACAGATTGCCGTTACGTGTACTGCAGTTGGTCCTCCGCCACCCTCACATCTCGGAACACCGAATAAAGTCCCTGACGAACTGATTGGCGGGGTAGTTTCGAATCCTTGACTGGGTATCGATCTGGATGATTTTTCCTTCTCGCATCATAGCGATCCTGTCTGCCAGGGCAAAAGCCTCAGGTAGGTTGTGAGTGACGTAAATCGTTGTCCCTCCTATCTCATTGTGATAATCCCTCAGCTCCTTTCGAAGGGTCAAGCGATGCTGGGGGTCTACGTTGGAGAAGGGTTCGTCCATCAGAAGGATCTTGGACTTGATGGTCATAGCCCTTCCAATTCCGACAATCTGTTTCTGGCCCTCTGATAACTGGCCTGGTTTTCTGCGATAAAGCCCTCTCCCAATACCGAGCCGACCTGAAATGGTGTCGATCCTCTCCCCGATTTCCCGAGGAGGCCGATTTCGAATCTTCATGGAAAAAAGCTTAAGTTACTATAAAAATGTTTGTCAAACACCCGCATGTGGGGCCAGAGGGCATTGTCTTGAAATACCATGCGAACCCCTCGCCGAGATGGCCTCTCATGGTTCACACGTCGGCCGTGGATGTGGATATAGATATGACCCTCATCAATCTTCTCAAGGCCGGCGATTAACCGGAGCAAGGTGGTCTTGCCACATCCGGTTGGTCCCACGATGGCGACAAACTCCCGTTCATCGACTATAAGGTTCACACGCGCAACGGCGAGCACGGATCCGTATCGCTTGGTGACACGGTCCAAGACGAGGCTCTTATTAGGTGGTATATATCCAGAGGGGTTTTCCATAGCTGGATCCTGCGAGTGATGATCACAATGTCATTGCCTTCCCCTATGGCGTTGAATCAAGGTTATGGAGGCGAAGAGAATAAGGGAAAGGCTTACGATCTGGGCGATTCTAAACCCGGCGAACATGAGGCTATCAGTCCTGAAGCCTTCAATCCAGAATCTACCGATGGAATACAACATGAGATAGGCGAGAAATACATCTCCACTGATTATGCCTCTTCTCCGTCTGGCCCACAGTAAAAAGAGGAAGACGCAAAAATTCCAGAGGGATTCATAGAGGAAGGTAGGGTGGAAGTGGATTTGTTGAATATAGTGAAGAGGTCGATGGGCCTTATCGATAAAAATTCCCCAAGGCAGGTTTGTGGGTCCTCCGAAGGCCTCCTGATTAAAGAAGTTACCCCAGCGCCCGATAGCCTGGCCGAGGATGAGGCTCGGGGCGCAGATATCGGCAACCTGCCAGAAGGAAACCCCCTTCAGGCGGGTATAAATCAGTGCTGAAACAATTCCTCCGATAATTGCTCCATGAATTGCGAGGCCGCCGTGCCAGAAGGCGAAAATCTCCGCCATATTATTCCGGTACTGATCCCAGGAGAAGATGACATAATAGAGTCTGGCCCCTACGATGGCGCTTATAAGCATGTAAAAGAATAGATCGTAGATGAACTCGATGCTCACTGCCTGCCGTTTGGCCTCCCGCCCTGCCAGGACCAGTCCGAGAATCACTCCAGCCATGATAAGCACTCCATACCATCGGATGCTCAAGGGGCCGATTTGGAAGATTACCGGGCTCATATGGTTTAATTACCTCTTTTCCCCCTCTTCACCGATATGATTTCGGCGGCGATGATGAGGGCGATCTCCTCGGGGATTTGCCCCCCAATATCCAGGCCGATTGGGGCGTAAAGTTTGGAGAAATGCTCCTTTTCAATCCCCTTCGAGATCAGATCCTCCGTAATGGTCCTAATCTTTCTCTTGTTTCCGACCATCCCAATATAGCGAAAGTCCTTTCCAATGAGGCGTTCGAGAACGGCCTTGTCTTTTGAAAAGCCCAGGTAAGGGTTACGATATATGCATGGCTATCAGGGGAGGGCTTTCCCGCATAAGACTCCATATCTTCCGAAAGGAGCACTTCGATAGCCGCAAATCGATCTTCTTCGGGCATCTTCGGGTTATCGTCCACTACGGTTACGCGCAAGCCCAGAGACCCCATTAGGGGTTAGGGGTGCCAACGCCTTTGTAATATGTCCGGCACCGAATATGATGAGTTTCTCCGGCTGGTGAATGGGTTCGATGTAAACATCAACCTCACCGCCACCCAGGGTTCCGATGATACTCCCGTCCTCCATGACGATCATCTTGGCCCCAGCCTTTTCCGGGGTTGACCCTTTGGTACGTACGACGATGGCTAAAGCTGCTCGCTTTCCCAGGTGTTTAATACCCGCCACCTTTCGATATATGTCCTCCATCTCAGTTCCCCTATTCCGCTAAATTCTTGACTTGAACCGGTCAACCAATTCTTTTATCTCGGGATCGTCCTTCACCTTTTCATCGATGGAAATGGTGGTACCGATGAAGGTACTATTTCTGAGGGAATCCCTCTCCAACTCCTTCAGTCGGGCCTCGGATCTCTTCTTGAATTCCTCCAATCTCTTGATATACTCCTGCCTCTTATTATCGGGAATGGATTTCGCCCTCCCCGTCCCCCTTCGGTAGGAATCAAGTTGTCGTTCGATACTGTTGATCTGTCTCTCCATATTGGCCTTGCGACTGAGATCAACGAAATCACGGGCGCCCTTTAGTACTTTCAAGTCGATCCTTCCCAGGTATTGTCCCTTTGGATAAGCCTGGAAGAGGAATGCCTCCCAGCCTCTATCGGACCGTAAAGTGTGATGGTAGCCCCCCCTACCTCCACTTCCGATGATGAAGTGAACTTCCTTAACCTGTCGGACGAGCTTGCTGTATTCCCCAAAAGAGCCCAGGTTGCTCAGGCCCATGATGATATCACAATCCTTCCCAAGCTCGGCTGTCACCCTCTTGGCCGCCGCCAGCGGATTGGATATGAAATACCCTTCAGGGGTTACCCCTTCATTTTGGCGGATATCGGCGGTTAGGCCAAAAACGCCGACCCTTATCCCACCTAAATCCAACACCACATGGGATTTGAAGACCGGCTTGCCCCCTTTTTCCTCCAGGAGGTTGGCAGACAGGAGGGGAAAGTGAATCTCCCTTTCCAACTCCCGCAGGAATTCGATTCCAGCCGAAAGGTCATCCGATCCAACGTTGACGGCTTGATAGCCCATCCGCCCGTAAGCCATTGCGATTAATCTGGCCTTCTTCCTTTCCTTTGAAGGCGGAGAATACTTGGGCTTAAATAGGCTGTTACCAGCGTCGAGAATGAGGAGCTCATTTCCTTCCTTTTTGAGATCCTTTATAAAGGTGGCCCGCCGGGCTAAACCTCCGAGAACCCTATTTCCTCAGGTGGGGCAGGGGTCAATCACCCCGCGCATATCATTGGAATAGACGAGGGTCAGTTCACCCGCTTGCACGGGTTGGCAGAAGATCAAGAGGCCGAACGCGAGAGTCAACAATATCACCCTTCTCATTGAAATTCCCCTTATTGTTAGTGACTTCTGTTTTTCATACTATGTAATAGCACAAATTCCAGCTTAAGGAAGGGCTTTCTCCAAATCCCCTTCGCTAATCCCCCCCTTGTCGTGGATTTTTTGTTTGTTGCAGTAGTATTCCTCTATGGCCAGCCTCAATGCATCGGCAGCCAAGGTGAAGCAGGGAAACTTACCCTTGGACAGTTGGCTCAAGATCTCCTTGGCCGTTTCATCCGAAATCCTTAAAGCTTCCTTAATGTCCTTTCCCTTCACCTTTTCGGTGATGATGGAGCTGGTTGCAATGGCGGCGCCGCATCCGAAGGTCTTGAATTTCGCATCCACGATAACATCCTTTTCCACTTTTATGGACATTTGCATGATGTCGCCACAGGTTGCATTTTTCACGATACCCGTACCATCGGCACCCGGAATCTCTCCAACATTTCGAGGATTTTGGAAGTGATCCATCAAGAATTTTGGATACTCCATCAGTTTTTCCCCCTGGATTGCCTCAATCGTGGTTGTCGTTTCGGCGGTTCATGAGCTTTTTCTAACTTTTCGACTCGGTCCTCCAGTTTTTCGTGGAGTTGTAAGATTAATTTCATCACATCCGACAAGGGGTCGGGAAGGTTTCCATGCTCGAAGTCGATGGCGGCCCTTTTCCCCGCATCCGATTCCATCACCCTTCCAGGCACTCCAACAACGGTAGCACCAGGGGGGACATGCTTTATGACCACGGAGCCCGAAGCAATTTTCGCCCCGTCTCCTATGATAGTGGGTCCGAGAACAATACTGTTGGAACCCACCACAACTCGGTTTCCCAGGGTGGGATGGCGTTTCTTCTTCTCCAGGGTCGTCCCGCCAAGGACGACCCCTTTATAGATCAGACAATCGTCTCCAATCTCGGCCGTCTCGCCGATTACTACCCCCATTCCGTGATCGACGAAGAAACGTCGGCCAATGGTCGCTCCGGGATGGATTTCAACCCCCGTTAATCCCCGACTGACATGGGATATGAACCTGGCGAGGGTATACCACCTGTGTTGGTAAAAGAAATGAGCGATCCGGTGCATCCAGATGGCATGAAGGCCGGGGTAGCAAAGGAGTACCTCGAAAAGGTTCTTGGCAGCCGGATCCCTTTCAATAATGGTTTGAAGATCTTCTCTAAGCCTTTGGAACATATCACCATTGGCCCCGAATCTTAAAAAACAATAAAACTATATAAAATTGCCCCAAAATCGATAAGAATGCAAGGAAATATTTGTTGGAGAATGGTCACGGGACATCGGTGGTTCCCGGAAACGATCGATGAAATCTAGATTACTATATCACATTCCCTTTGGCTTTTCACCGGAATCGGGAAGGGATACATTTTCTTGAATTTTCCCCTTGACAACTAAACATATGTATAGTATTCTTGGGAAAAAGGGAGGAAAGGCAATGAATCTAACCCCTCGGCAGAGAGAGGTTCTGGATTTCGTAAAGGAGTTCACCGTGGAAAGCGGTTACCCTCCCTCCGTGAGGGAGATCGGTCGCCATTTCCGCATCTATCCCAGGGCAGCCTTCGATCACCTCAAAGCCCTGGAAAGGAAGGGATACCTGAGGCGGAGACAAACCACATCCCGTGGCATCGAGATCCTGGATTTCACCGAGAGGAGGTCTGGGATCTCCATCCGCGAGGTTCCCGTCTTGGGAAGGGTGGCGGCCGGGAAACCTACCCTGGCCGTAGAAAATATCGAGGACGTCGTTCCCTTGGCACGGGATTGGGCAGAGGGGAAAGAGGTCTTCTTGTTGCAGGTGAAGGGGGAGAGCATGTCTCCCTATATCCTCCCGGGGGATTACGTCTTGGTTCGCTGCCAGCCCTCCGCCGATAACGGCGATGTGGTCGTCGCCCTGATCGATGACGAGGCAACGGTGAAACGATTCTTTCTCAAGGGGGAAGAGGTCCTCCTCAAACCAGACAACGAGGCCTGGGAGGCGGTTACGGTGAGGGAGGAGGGTAGGAGTTTTCAAATCCTGGGTAAGGTAATTGGGATCTTCAGGAGGATGTGAGGTAGGGTGAAAGGGGAAAGGGAAGAGTTGTACAGTCTGGCCAAGCGGTTTGGTGGGATCGATGTCTTTGATCTCCTGGGCCTGGGAGGATGGGATCATTCCGGGGCATCCGTCCCGAAGACCCTCCTCTGGGGGGAAGGAACAGTGGTTTTGTCCTCTTATCTGGCCGGCCTTGTGGCGGCATCGGGGATGAAGCCGATCTTCGTGGACGGGGCGAACGGCTTTGACCCCTATATCGTCTCCCGTTTTGCGAGGAGACATTCTCTGGCTCCGGCTCATCTCCTCAAGGAGATCGTCGTTGCCCGGGCCTTTACCTGCTATCAGCTTTTCACCCTGATTCGAGAACGATTGGAGGCGATGATACACCCCCATCAAAATCCATTGGCCATCCTTCTTGGTCCCATCACTACGCTGCTCGATGAGGATGTTCCCGAACAGGAGGTGAACCTCCTTTTCCGGGGAATGCTCGAGAAATTCGACGAACTCAACCCGAAGGGACTTCCCTTTCTTTTGATGCAGCCCCCCGTTCCTTCCAGAAGCCGAAGGGGATATCTCCTGAAACGACTCTCCTGCTGGGCGGACGTGGTCTTGAGGGCGATGAGTGAAGGGGGGAGGTTGAAGCTGGTTTTGGAGAGGCCGTCGAGAACGGGGGGAAGGGGGAAGCTTCTGAGATCTCAGCGACTTCCGCTGAGGAGCTTGGACAAGAGGGGGTATATCGGTGGGTAGAACTGTTCTCCCCTATAGGCAGGTTTTGGAACGGGAATACAGCGAGTGGAAGAAGTTTCGCCGAGGATTGAGAAAGGAGGATCAGAAGGTCTTCGATCGTCTCTTTGACCTGGCGCGCCTCCACGTGCAGGCAGGCGTTTACGCCTCCAGTCCCTGGCCCCTGGAGGCGATACTGATTTCCATCCTTTTGGAGCACCACAAGGCATTGGAGGAGCTCAGGGCCAAGTGCAAGAAAATGGAGGAAGCGGGCAAGTCAGCCTCTCCATCGGAGAAAGACGAATAGGGGATTCCCTTTGTCTCAAGTGGCGATAAGGATATAAACCGTAACCGGGGTGGAGATCAGACTCCACGTGGGAGCATGGAAACCGAGGGTTGGTTCTTCGATGTCTATCCATGGCAGTCGACCATGGTTCTGTGGATCTATGGCGATGACGGCGGGATGCTCCGATTAGAGGATCCCTACCGACATCATATCTACGCCCGAGGCCGAAGAGAAGGCCTGGAGGGACTTTTGGGCCTCCTGAGGAAGAGGGGGTTCCTTCTCGGATTCAGATGGGCTCGGAAGCAGGACTTCTGGAGTGGGCAGGAGATGGATGTGCTGGATCTGGAGATGGGGGACTGCGGCCATTTGCCCGGACTTTTCAGGCTGCTGGCGGGTTTCGAGGATCGCATCACCTTCTATAACTGCGACATCCCCCTGGCCCAATCTTACCTCTATGAAAAAGGCCTCGTTCCCACGGGACGCTGTTGGGTGGAGCATGAAGATGGCCGGGTCCTTAGGATAGGCCCCAGCTGTTCCCCCTGGGAGATCGAGTACACTCTTCCTCCCCTTCGGACCATGGAGATCCGCATAGAGGGAAACCCCCTGCTCCCCTTCGGACGGGGGAATACCCTGGTGGTGGAATGCGAGGGGTATCGGTTGGAGATCGATCCCCAATTGCCTTCCGATGTGCCGCTCCAGATCAACGCCCTCCTGGAGAGGTTCGACCCGGATGTGATCCTCACCGAACACGGAGATTCCCACGTCATCCCCTCTTCGGTCAGGATGAGCCGGAGGGAAAAGATCCCCCTTATCCTGGATCGGGAGAGGGACCCCGTCCACCGAATTCCCGACCTGAAGGGGCGTTCTTACTTCTCCTACGGCCGTATCCTTTACCATAGCCCAGCCTATCCCCTATTTGGGAGGTGGCATATCGACCGAACCAACTCCTTTCTCTTCGGGGAATCGGGGCTTGAGGGAATCATCGACTTGGCCAGGCTTTCCAAGGTCCCCGTCCAACGGGCAGCGAGAACCTCCCCCGGAACGATTATCACCTCGATGCAGTTGGATCGTGCCTTTAGCGAAGGGATCCTCATCCCATGGCGAAAGGGCGAACCCGAGAAATTCAAGACGGCATGGGACCTCTTAATTGCGGATAAAGGGGGGTTGGTCTTTCAACCCCCCCAGGGGATTCATGAGGATATCGCGGAGATCGATTTCGCCTCCATGTATCCCACCATTATGGCCGTTCACAACATCTCTCCAGAGACCGTCCTCTGCGCCTGTTGTTCCAATAGCAGGGTCCCCGAGGCGGGATACAACATCTGCGAGAAGAGGGAGGGATTGATCCCAAGAACCCTTAAGCCCATCCTTCGAAGACGTCTGATGCTGAAGGAAATGAGTAAGAGGGTGGGAGGACAGAAGGGTGAAAACTATCGCCGACGCCATATTGCACTGAAGTGGATACTCGTCACGTCATTTGGCTACCTAGGGTATCGTAATGCCCGCTTTGGGCGGATCGAAGCCCATGAGGCGGTGACCGCCTTCGGCAGGGAGAAGCTGCTTCAAGCTAAGGAGATCGGGGAGAAGAGGGGTTTCCGACTCATTCACGCCATTACGGATTCCCTATGGATCAGTAAGAATGGCCTCAACGAAGGGGAAGTCCTGGCCCTCTGCGAGGAGATTACCCGAGAGGCGGGAGTTCCCATGAACCTGGTGGGGATCTACCGATGGATGGTCTTTCTGCCATCCAAGGTCAAACCGGAGCTTTCCGTGGCCAATCGATACTTCGGCCTGTTCGAGGATGGGGAGATCAAGGCCAGGGGATTAGCCTTTCGGAGAAGCGATATGCCGCTGATGGTTAGGGAGGCTCAGCTCCGTATGCTTGAGGTGTTGTCTCGGGTAAGGGATGTGGATGGGTATCGGCCGAAGATCCCCGAAGTCTTCGAGGTCCTCCTCGATTCCGTGCTAAAATTGAGAAACGGCGAGGTCGAGCCTCCAGAACTGGTGGTTTCCAAGATCCTTTCCCAAGACCCCTCGGATTACAAGGTGGACAACCTCACCGCCCTAGCAGCCCAACAACTGGAAGATGTGGGGGTTCGGATTCACCCAGGGGAGAGAGTTCCCTATGTCATCAGGGATGCGAGATCCAAGGTGAAAGAAGATCGGGTAAGGGCGGCCCCCCTCATCGGGCCCGAGGATGGATATGACGAGGAGAAATACACGGAGCTCCTTCTGAAGGCGGCAGAGGAGGTGTTTATCCCCTTCGGGTATGATATAAGCCTTTTACGTAGATGGGTCGATTTCTCCCTGAAGCACGGAAAAGAGGGATCGTTGGGTTCGGTCTATAAAAAAATCCCGTAATGAAAAATATTATCAGACAATTTCTTCTACGGCACATTCAACCGATCAAAGGAAAGATTTACTCTTTTTCAGAGGATGTTATTGACTCGCTCTCAGATCGGCGAGATGAACTAACCCTGCGAGGGTTCTGTGAGAATATGCAGGCTCAATAGAATGAATTATTGGTGGACCGTTATGGCGCCTGGGGGAACATCGAGCTTGAAGATATCCGGCCCGATGGGACCATTGGTCCTTACGCTCTGAAATTCGAAGGACATGAATGGCTCTCTCATGGGTTCGCGGAATTCAATTCGGAAGGGCCACCACTGTCCGTCGGTCTTTTTGTATTCGGCGTAACTGGTGATGAGGTAGGGTCGCCCCCCCGCCCCGAAGAAGGTTTCCCTTTTTATAAAGAGGGATCGGGAATCGATCTTGGTTTTCTTCACCAACTTCCCCTCCTTCAGGTGATTCAGCACGATATCGCCTCCTGGGTCCTGAGAAAGGGAAAGCTCCTCGGACTCTTCGATGCCCACCTGGAAAATCCCCTTCATTAAATCCAGAGGCGTCAGGCCAGATCCTTGCTTTTTCGCTCCCTCACCTACATTGGCCTTGAAAACTGTATTCTTATTCGGTATATAGGCTTCTATGAAGTTCCCTTTCATCAGGAGATCGGAAAGGGTAGGGCCGAAGGTTTGGAATACCTTAACCCTCAATTGGTTCGGCCTCTTAAAAAACAGAAGTGCCTTATATCTTCCCGAGTATGGTTTCTTCTTCGATATGATGGTTAAGTGAGCTTCAACAGTCCGGGTCGATCTGATCCTCTCATTTATGATTCGCTTAATCCGTTTCGGAGATCGCTCCCCTTTTACCTCGGGTGGAGAGACGGGTTTTACGGAAGGACCCTTACAGGATAACAATAGAGCCAATGATGAGAATACTAGGAGTGCCCATAAGGCGGAGAGCTTTAGAGCGTTCATTTCACCTCCGGGATCCGAGTCTTTACATCTTATGTAAAACAAAACCGGGGAATTGTCTACCCCTTTGTGAGGGAAGTCGTCCACCGAAGATGAGGAAACCACATTGATACCCCTTCGGGTTTTGAAGACAGGAAACAAGAGATGATTGGCCGGGTTGACCTCCATCTCCATACTACCGCATCCGATGGAGTACTTTCCCCTTCCAGGATTGTGCGATACGCGGAGGGAAAAGGGTTGAAAGCCATCGCCATCACCGATCACGATACCATTGATGGAAATGCGGAGGCCTTGGATGAAGGGGCGAAATTCGGCCTCGAGGTCATCCCGGGGGTTGAAATTAGCGCGCAATTCGACTTGGGAAGCATGCATATTTTGGGGTTCTTCATCGATATAGGGAACAAAGCCCTGAAGGAGAGGTTGTTATTGCTCCAGGAAACGAGGGCCAAACGAAATCCAAAGATGGTGCAGAAGCTCAGGGAATTGGGCGTGGAGATTAGCTATGATGAGGTCCTCCATGTTTCTGGGGGCGGGCAGGTTGGGAGGCCGCATTTCGCGCAAGTGTTGATGAAAAAGGGATACGTAAATACTATGCAAGATGCCTTTGATCGATATCTCGGAAAGGGAGCCCCTGCCTATGTTGATAAATTTCGTTTCGAACCCAAGGAGGCCATGGGACTGATACGGGAAGCAGGTGGCATGCCCGTATTGGCCCACCCATTCACCTTACATATCCCATCCCCACACCAACTGAACGCCTTACTTGGTGAACTGGTCCAATTAGGGCTGATGGGGATTGAAATCTCTTATCGCGAACACACCAAGGATCAAATCTCCCTCTATAAGGGCCTTGCCGAAAAACATGGCCTTCTGGTCACCGGGGGTTCCGATTATCACGGCATCGAGGCCGATAAGGTGGAAATCGGAATAGGCTCGACGGACATGAGACTCTCTTACTCCATGGTTGAGGCGATGAAGGAAGCCCTCGATTTAAATCCCTAGTCATTTCACTCCTTTTCCCTTGACACCATAACTTCGAGTATGGTAAAAAATTCAAGCAGTTGTG
>CBDUXJ010000031.1:0-14212 GCA_965371165.1 uncultured Syntrophobacterales bacterium
TGTTTTTTTGTCACTATATTCAAGTACTGGAATTTCCTCCGTCTCTGGAGAACGCCGTTGTCCATGAGCGTAATTCAATCCTTCAAACCGCAGCACAGCAGTACCGCATAACGGCAGCACCCAAACTCGGCTGGAAGGGGTAAATATTCCCCCCCTGCGAACCCCGAAAGGGTCTTCTTATGAAGCGCCGAAGGGATTAGATAAGAATATTTCCCCATAAAGATCAGGAAACTCCATTCACCAGTTTTATTGACAATCAACTTCCCCTGTGCTATTTTTCGCCTCAATTCTAGAAGGTGAATTATTTATGGGTGAAACACATAAACGAGAGTGAACATATGAAAAAAATCGATTCCATACGGACCATTGGCGTTGCCGGAGCGGGCATTATGGGCCCTGGCATCGCGCAAGTCTTTATCCAGAATGGATATGATGTGATCCTTCACGATCTTACGGATGAAATTTTGAGGAGCGCCATGGATCGCATTCAGCTAAACCAAAAGAGCCTCATCAAAAGGGATCTTCTGTCAGAGGACGGGGCCGAGTTGGCACGAAATCGACTTACTGCAACCACGGACAGGGAGAACCTTAAAGATGTGGACTTCTTGGTTGAGGCTATCACTGAAGAAATGGATACTAAAAAGGATTTTTTTACCACGATGGATCGCCTCGTAAAAAAAGAGGCCATATTCGTCAGCAATACATCCGGGCTTAGTATAACGAAAATCTCGGAAAGGATGGCGCGCAAAGGACAGTTTGCTGGTATGCACTGGTGGAATCCCCCCCACCTCATTCCTTTAGTCGAGGTGATAAAGGGTGATAAAACCACCGAGGAAACGGCTAAATTGGTGATGGACCTTTCCACCAAGCTCGGTAAGAAACCCGTCCTTGTTCTCAAGGACGCGCCAGGCTTCATCGGAAACCGGTTGCAATTCGCCCTATTCCGTGAGGCGATCCATATCGTTGAACAGGCAATAGCCTCTCCTGAGGATGTCGATATGGCAATGAAGATGGGACTTGGGTTTCGCCTCCCCATCATTGGGCCGTTTGAGACGGCCGATCTGGGAGGGTTGGATACCTTTTACGCCGTATCCTGCTACCTTTTTAAGGAGATCAATAGCGAAATCGAACCTCCCCCATGGTTGAAGACACTGGTTGAGAAGAACCATCTGGGGGTAAAGACCGGGAAGGGATTCTATGACTATCCAGGCGATACTGGCCGTAAAGTTATTGAAAGACGGGACAGGAAATTTCTGGATATGATTAAATATATCTTCCGCGAGAAGGATCCGGTTGGGTAATCCACCCAAAGGGGAAAAATGCGTTAGAGGATGCCCAGTGACCGAATGGAAAGATGCTTCAAGAAAGCACCACAGAGGGGGCTCTTCCTTGCCATGGGTTATACTCGTAATGAACTCTATCGCCCCGTTATCGGCACCGCTAACTCCGGAAATCAAATCATCCCGAACCATATCCACCTCAACCGTTCCCTCTCTGGAAGATTCGGTATTGGGGGGATAAATATGCCATGGAAGTGGCTGCCTATTACGGAGACACTCCCCATCTTCCCCTGCTTCACTTAAAAGACGCGGAAAAGAAGTTGATCAGAGATGTAATTGCCAGGACAGGGCTGTGATGCCTATGAGGGCTGGGGCAGGATCAGTATCAGGACAACCGTGGGACAGGCTGTATAGGACCTCAGGGTCGGGTCAGGGAATTCTTTATAACCACTAACCACTGAATAGGTTCCGAAGTGCTCAGAGCCATCATCTTTGATTACAATGGAGTCCTCGTTAACGACTTGAAAATTCACGAGGAGGCCTACCGGCGCGCTGGAAAGGAGTTAGGCATCCCTCTGGCGAGGGAAACCGTGAAAAGATACCTCTCCTACTCTCCCGAACAGAAAAAGACTCTCTACTTCGGAGACATCTCTGACGAGACCTGGAAAGAGATCATCCGGCTCATGGCAAGATTCTATTTTGACCTGGCTAAGAAGAGGGATCTCATCTTCCCTGATGTGGAACCTGTGTTAACATCTCTCTCTGCCAGATATGTGCTTGCCCTCCTCTCCAATACACGCAGGAAGTTCTTCAATAAGATATTTCCCCCAAAGTTGGCCAGTCTGTTCAGGGAAACGATGTTTTTCGATGAAATCAGGAAACCCAAACCCTCCCCCGATCCGCTTCTGGAGATGATGGAACGGCTGGGCATCGGCACGGGTAAATGCTGCTATGTGGGAGATTCGGTGTTAGATATCCAGATGGCAAGGAGCGTCGGTACCAAGGTGTTTTCGGTAGCGACAGGAGATAATTCTCAAGAGGAGTTGCAGGCAGCAGGAGCGGATTGGGTCGGGAACAATTTGTCAGAGTTAAAAGAGAAGTTGAAAACAGTGATCTGAAGACCGCGCGAAAAGAGAAGGAGCATCATACAGGCTTTCCAGATAAATTGAAGAAAGGGTGACGAAGTCATGGGCGAAAATTTTTGTGACTTAACCGGAAGAGTAGCCATCGTAACCGGGGCCAGTCGCGGGCTTGGTCAATATTTTGGCCGAGCCCTGGCACGAGCAGGGGCGGACCTGGTCATTACCAGCCGAAATCAGGGTTCATTAGTGCCGTTCAAAACTGAGATAGAAGCCTTGGGCAGGAAGGCTCTACCGCTCCAACTGGATGTATGTAACTACGAGAGCATCCAGAAAATGGTGAATATGGCATGCGAAACATACGGAAAGATAGACATACTCGTGAATAACGCGGGCTGCAACATCCGGAAGCCAGCCTTGGACATTATGTGGGACGATTGGAATCTTGTTCTCGATACCAACTTGCGGGGTTCGTTCTTTGTAGCTCAAGCCGTGGCCAAGAAGATGATCCCGCGGAGGTATGGAAGGATTATAAATATAGGATCGGTTACCTGTGTGTTCGGCTATGCTGGGCTGGCGCCTTACTGCGCGAGTCGTGGGGGAATAAAACAGCTTACCATGAGCCTCGCTGACGACTGGGGTGTACATGGGATTACCGTCAATTGCCTGGCTCCGGGCTGGTTCGAAACGGAGCAGACGGCGGTATTGTATGAGAACAGGGAGTGGGTGGAATACCTGTGTGATCGTATTCCCCTCAGACGTCCGGGAAAACCCAACGATCTTGATGGTGCGATTGTCTTTCTGGCTTCCCATGCGAGCGAGTACATTACCGGTCAGACACTGCTCGTGGATGGAGGTATCTCCACCGGTGCCACACGCGCAACGCTCGAGAAAAAAGGGACGTAAGAGAGAATTGGAAGGCAAGGTAACAATGATCCTGGGGCCGTAGGACGGAATTGACGGGATTCCCCAAGATTGTGCTCGCAAAGGGCGAATCACACTATTCACTTACGCAGGCCTGAGTAGTAACAGATTTTTAGAGGAAGTCGAGTGAGGCGATCTCTGTTGATTTGTATCCAAACTCCTCATATAATACGGAAGGTTGAAGGAACATCCATCACAGATCTAAAAGAAGGCATATCAAGTATGACGGCTTCGTAAAAAGTCCATCTGCTGCGTTGCGCTGCATCCTTCGTCATTGCAGCGTACTTCTATGTACGCCTCATTCCTCAGGATTTGCACGCCTTGCATCTGGATCTTTTTTCTTTGCCGTCTGATTCCGACTTTTTACGAAGCCGTCAAGTATAACTCTGTTCTTGGGAAATAGAGGAAAAATCGAGGACATTTCCCTGTCGAAAAATCGGCAAGAAAATGCTTGGAACCCAGGAGGCTGAAATGGTCCTATCGAAGGAAAAGAAGTTGGAAATGTATGGGAGGATGGTGAAGATCCGATTTTTTGAAGAGCGAATCGTTGACCTGTATGCCAGGGGGCTTGTTCCGGGGCTTGCCCATCTCTATATTGGTGAGGAGGCCGTAGCTGTGGGCGCATGCGCCAACTTGCGTGACGACGATTATATCACTAGTACCCATCGGGGGCACGGTCACGTCATCGCTAAAGGGGCTGATGTGAAGTTCATGATGGCGGAACTCTTTGGCAAGGCCACAGGCTATTGCAAGGGAAAAGGAGGGTCCATGCACATTGCCGACGTAGATATCGGCATCCTTGGCGCAAACGGCATCGCCGGCGGAGGTTTGCCCATTGCCGTGGGAGCAGGCCTTTCTGCAAAGTATCGGGAGACCGATCAGGTGACGGTTTGCTTCTTTGGCGATGGCGCATCCAATAACGGCACCTTTCATGAGAGCCTGAACCTGGCGGCGGTGCATAAACTGCCCATTATTTTTACCTGCGAAAACAACCAGTATGCCATCTCAACCGAGCAGAAGAAGCACCAGACCATCAAGGACGTGTCCATTCGGGCAACTGCCTATAATATACCCGGAGTAACTGTGGAAGGCAATGATATCATGGTGGTCTATGGGACTGTGAATAAAGCCGTTCAACGAGCGAAGAGCGGGAAAGGCCCTACCTTGGTCGAATGCAAGACCTATCGGTGGAGGGGGCACCATGAAGGAGATCCTAACCTGGGGGAACGCTATCGAAGCAGGAAGGATATCAAGCCCTGGAAAGAAAAATGCCCCATTAAACGATTTGAGAGGCTCCTTCTCAAAGAGAAGGTTTTGACCCAGGCCAAAATTGATCAGATCAAGGGGGATGTGAAAAGGGAGATTGACGAGGCCGTGGAATTTGCCAATACGAGTCCATTCCCGAAACACGAAGACATCTATCAAGACGTTTTCCAAGGGGAGATGGGAGGGTCTAGATGAGAGAAATTACCTATGCTCAGGCCATCAATGAGGCGTTAAGAGAAAATATGAGGCGAAACAGCAGGATTATCCTGATGGGAGAGGATATCGGACGATACGGAGGCATCTTTCAAGTGACAGCTGGGCTTCTAGACGAATTCGGCCCTGAACGGGTGATCGATACACCCATATCCGAGTCGGGCTTTGTGGGGACTTGTGTTGGAGCAGCCATGACCGGACTCCATCCAGTCGCCGAAGTGATGTTTATCGATTTCACCACCTGTGCCATGGATATGATCGTTAATCAAATGGCCAAAATGCATTATATGTCCGGGGGAAGGGGGAAGGTTCCCTTTGTTCTACGAACCAACATTGGTGCTGGCCGGGGGGCCGCAGCCCAACACTCCCAGAGTTTCCACTCCTTCTTCATGCATATTCCAGGGTTGAAGGTGGCAACTCCTGCGACACCGTACGATGCCAAGGGGTTGATGAACACAGCCCTGGCCGACGAGAACCCGGTCATGTTCATTGAGCACAAGAAGTTGTTCATTACGAAGGGCCATGTGCCAGAGAAGGCCTATGCTATTCCCTTTGGCAAGGCCGACATCAAAAGGCAGGGAAGTAATATCACCATTGTGGCTACCCACGCCCTCGTCCAGAAGAGCCTGAACGTGGCTGAGGAAATGAGCCGAGAGGGAGTGGACATCGAGGTTCTCGACCCCAGAACTATAACCCCGTTGGATAAGGAGGCCATTCTGAATTCCGTCAAAAAAACCGGCAGACTAATCACGGCAGACGAAGGGTGTGTAACCGGCGGTTTTGGCAGTGAGGTGGCGGCCATCGTTGCCCAAGAAGCCTTTGACTATCTTGAGGCTCCCATTATCCGGGTGGGTTCCCCCGATACACCGGTACCCTTCAGTCCCCCCTTGGAACAGTTCTACATACCTGATGAGGGCAACATCAAAGACGCGGTGAACAGGATTCTCGCATACCAGTAGCTTAGATGGGAGGTCAATCCATGGCCACAGAGGTTGTGATTCCCATGCTGGGAATCACCGTGGAAAGGGGAAAAATCCTCAAATGGCTCAAATCCGAGGGTGACCGGGTCGAAAAAGGGGAATCAATATTTGAGGTAGAGGCCGAGAAGGTAACAACAGAAGTGGAGTCTCCGGCCTCGGGAATTTTGAAAAAGATCCTTGTTCACGAGAACATAGAGGTGCCGGTCCTGACGGTGGTTGCCGTCATCACAGTGGAAGGAGAAGAGATCCCGGAGAAATATTTGATGGGGGAACCGGCAATCATCGAGCCACTCAGGGAGACAGTTCCAGAGGCGACGGTGCCCCTGACTTCGCCTGTTGTGTCTGAAACTATGCCTTCTGAAACGTCAGACCAGATAAGAGCTGTGCCGGCGGCGAGGAAGGCGGCTCGAGAATATGGGATCGACCTTTCCTCGATTTCTGGCTCGGGTCCTGGTGGAACGATTCTCAAAAAGGATGTGGAAAACTCCATCACCCCCTTAAGGGCTGAGGTGCACGCACCGGGAGGAGAGGCGGCACGGGCAACTCCCCTGGCGAAAAGGCTGGCCGAAAAGGAAGGCATCCCTCTCGAAAGGGTCAAGGGGACGGGCCCTCGCGGAAGGGTAACGAAAATAGATGTCCTGAAAGCCGTCGGAAAAGGGACAGCCCCTGCCCCTGGTGAAGCTCCGGCTGAGACGCTCTTCGGCAGGACGATTCCCATGAACCATATGAGAAAAGTTATCGCCAGGCGGATCTCCCAAAGCGCCTTCACAGCACCTCACATCTACTTCTTTTGCGATGTGGACATGGGGAACCTGATAGAGCTGCGAAAGGAGATCCTTTCGGATTTTGAGACACAATTCGGGGTTCGGGTTTCAATCAATGACTTCATCGTCAAGGCGGTGGGACTCACCATCAGGGAGTATCCCATGCTCAATGCCAGCGTTGACGGAGAAAATATCAGGATCAATCCCGAGATCAACGTGGGCCTTGCAGTCGCCTTGGAAGAGGGCCTGATTGTCCCGGCCATTCACCGTACAGATCGTTGTGGACTGGGGGACATCGCCAAGATGAGGGCCGATCTGGTGGAAAGGGCAAGAACAGGAAAGCTCACCATGGAAGAGATAGAGCGTGGTACGTTCACCGTATCAAGTCTTGCTCAGTTCGATATTACTTTTTTTACGGCTATCCTCAATCCACCACAGAGCGGCATTCTTACGGTGGGAAAACTGGATGAGAAACTCGCCCTTGTCAATGGTGAAGTCCGAGCCAAGCAGGTAACCAGATTTGGGCTTTCCGTGGACCACAGGATTGTCGATGGCGCTGTTGCTGCGGCATTCCTACAGGATTTGAGGGAGAAATTGGAGAATCCTTCGCACGAATTCCTACAACTTTAGTATTGTTACTGGAATGGTTGGAGTACATTGATGGCGACCTCCAGTCCCCCAAGGCCAACCGGTACAAGGCGCTCCACCTATGACATCGCGGTGATAGGGGCAGGCCCCGGTGGGTACGTGGCAGCTATCAGGGCGACCCAGATGGGGGCAAACGTCCTCGTTATCGAAAAGGGCGAGCTCGGTGGAACCTGTCTCAACCGGGGTTGTATTCCAACTAAGGCATTCTTATCGGATGTCAAACACCTCCATAAGGTAAAGATCTCCCCCCTATACGAAGGCAAAGACCACCTCTCTCTCAACATGGAAAAAATGGTTACCCGCAAGAATGAGGTGGTTGAAACCGTGACCAAGGGGATCGCTACTCTTTTCAGCAGCAATGGCGTCCAGTGGGTTCGGGGAATTGGATGTTTCGTGGATTCAAGAACCATCGGGGTCATCCAGGATGGAAAGAGAGAAACATACAGGGCCAACAATATCATCATTGCCACGGGATCCAGAGCGGCGAAAATTCCCAACGTGAGCGTTGACGGGAGGAATGTCCTCTCCGGTGACGAAATCCTCAATGTCCGGAAAATTCCACGGGAACTGGTGGTTATTGGCGGAGGAGTGATTGGGCTCGAGTTTGCCGCCATCTTTAACGCTCTGGGTACTCAGGTGACGGTTGTAGAGATGCTTCCCACCATCCTTTCCACCGAGGATGAAGAGGTCATCCGCGGGCTCCATACGGTTCTCGAGAGAGATGGCATAACGATTCTGACAGACACCAGGGTAATCGGGGCTTCCTTAAAAAGGGGTAAGGTTCACGTAAAGATTCAGGAAAAATCAGGGGAAAAAACCCAGCTCACTGCGGAAAAGGTCCTCGTAGCCGTGGGGAGAACCCCTCACACCAACGGGCTCGGCCTCGAAACCATAGGGCTTAAGATGAACAGAGGATTCATCGAGGTAAACGCGAGAATGGAAACCAATGTGAATGGGGTGTATGCCATTGGAGACGTCATTGGAAAAATCATGTTGGCCCATGCCGCATCGGCAGAGGGGGTTGTTGCTGTGGAGAACATCATGGGAAAATCGCGCGAAATAGACTACCGAAGAATCCCGAGGTGTGTATACACCTTTCCTGAGATAGCCTCGGTAGGGCTGAAGGAGAGAGAAGCTCGAGACAGTGGGCTGGACATCCGGGTCGGCAAATTTCCCTATCTCTATAGCGGCAAAGCCATAGCGATGGGTGAACCTGAGGGATTCGTCAAGATCATTGCGGAAAAGGAGTTGGGAGAGATTCTCGGAGTCCATATTCTCGGGGAGAACGCAACAGACCTCATTGGGGAGTGTGTTCTGGCCATGAACCTTGAGGCTTCAGTTGAAGACCTGAGCGAGGTGGCCAAGGCGCATCCTACGCTTTCCGAGACGATCATGGAGGCCGCCTTGGACTGGAGAAGTGTCTCTATACACCTCCCTCGAAAATACCCCAGGAACGACCTTTGGGACAAGCTTAGCCGTTAAGCCAAGGGAAAGGCACGTAGTGAATCGAATCTTGGCTATCGATGCGGGGACGCAATCCCTTAGAGCGTGCGTCTTCGATCGTGATTTCAGTACGCTGGAAAAACAACAGGTATCCTATGCTCCTGAGGTTAAGGCAAAGAACTGGGTTGAGATCGATGCTGAGGTTCTCTGGAATGCCTTTGTCAAGGCCTGTAGCCAATTAAGGGCGGCAAAGGAAGTGGAAGCTATCTCCTTTTCCACCCTCTGTCCTTCCCTCGTGCCGATGGATGTCGATGGCAATCCCCTCGCCCCAATGATTCTCCATTTGGATCGGAGAAGCTATCGCCAGGCCCTGTGGGCGTTGGATCGTGTTGGGGAGGATAGATTCCTCCGCATTGCCGGCAATCTCCCTATTCCAGGGGGGATTTCCCTGACGAGCATCCTCTGGATCAAGGAAAACGAGCCATCGGTTTATCATCGAAGGGATGTGATTCTCGGACATGGGGTAACGTTTTTCATGAAACGTCTGACCGGAGGGTTTTTCATAGACCCTTCCAATGCCTCTTTTACCGGTCTCTATGATACGGTGGGCTATGGCGACTGGGACAATGAAATTCTGGCAGGCTTAGAGATCGAAAGGGAGAAGCTCCCACAGGTTGCCATGTCAACAACTGTTGTCGGCAAGCTCGATGGGAAAATCGCCGATTCAACAGGTCTTCCCCAGGGGATTCCGGTTGTGATCGGCGCCAACGATACCACCTGTGCTGCGGTGGGAGCCGGGGTCACGAAACCGGGACAACTGATGAATAGCACCGGTACCGTCGATAGCATGGTCCTCTGCCTCGGTCGACCACTGACGGGTAAGAATCATCTCCTGAGAACCCATGCGTATCCCCATCGCTGGTTGGCCATGAGAACCGTGGGTGCGGGTGGGGGCTCCCTGGAGTGGTTTAGAAAGGCCTTCTGTCAGGATATGTCCCGGGAATCCTTTTACGATGAATACCTGGCGACTGTCTTGTCGGCGTCCGCCGGGCCCGAGGCCCGTTTCCACCCTTTCCTTTCAGGGGATCGTCATCGAATCAGGCAGAAGACGGGTTCCTTCACCCGCCTTTCCCTGAATACAACGAGGGAGGATTGCCTGTTGGCATTGGCCCATGGAATCGTTTCCTTCCAGGCAGAGTGCCTCCGGGAGTGGCGGAAGCACGTTCCGTTGAATCACCATATTTACCATGTAGGTGGCGGCGCAAGTGAGGCATACACGCTGTACAAACAGAGATTGCTCAAGGATTTTCAGCTCGTCCAACTAGGGGAGACATCCTTAAAGGGAGCAGCCAAGCTGGGGTTCGAAACCCTTGAACGAGAAAAGGGCGAATAGAGCCTGGGTGGACCTTCGGTCTTATCGACCGGTTAATGACGATAAACCATAAAAACCGATCTGGGGGGTGAAAATGGGCATTGACATCCTAAAGGAAAAATTTTCCCTGGAGGGACAAACCGCGCTGATTACTGGATCTGGCCGGGGTATCGGGAAAGGTCTGGCAACAGCGCTGGCTAAGGCTGGAGCCGATATTGTGGTGCTCGACATCATCGAAGAAAATGTCCACAAGACGGTGAAGTTTCTCGAGTCGATCGCCGGTTCAAAAGCATACCCATACGTTGCCGATTTGAGTAAGATCGATATGATTCCACACTACATCCAGGACATTTTGGGCGACTGCGGCAAAATTGACATTTTGATCAATAACGCTGGAATTCAGGTGCGAAAACCGGCCCTCGATTTTACCCTTGAGGATTGGAACAGTGTGATTACCATCCATCTCACCGCGTCCTTTGCCACGGCCCATACCATTGTGCCGGGGATGATCGATCGTGGTGGTGGGAAGATCATCAATATTGCCTCCCTCAACTGTGTTATGGCAGTTCCGAATATCATTGCATACACATCTGCAAAGAGCGGGGTGGCCGGCTTGACCCGCTCTATGGCGGTTGAATGGACTCAATACAATATCCGAGCCAATGCCATCGGCCCGGGGTTTACTCGAACAAAGTTGACGGAAAAGCTGTTTCAAGACCCCGTGAAAACCAAGTGGGTTATGGATCGCATTCCTATGAACAGGTTGGTGGACCCGGAAAACGATTTGGGTTACGTTGCTGTATTTCTGGCCTCGGATGCCTCCTCTTATTTAACCGGGCAGATTATATACGTTGATGGTGGCTGGCTAGCTTCATAGGGGAGAACATATTGGTAATGGTAGGGGCCACAAGCCCTTCCGCCGGTTAGGAACCGAAAAAAGGGGACTCAATGATGGATGAAGAAAAGGGGAAATTTGTGCTGCCCAATCTCAGCCATATTGGCGTGGTGACGAACAGTCTGGACAAAACGATGAAGGAACTTGAAGATCTCTACGGATTAAAGCCTTTCATGGTCATGGTGCCACCCTACGTAAATACCTATCTGAGGGGAAAACCCGCGGAGTTCAAGCTGAAATCGGCCTTTTATCGGTCGGGCCAAGTCGTTTTCGAGGTCATCTCAGTTCTGGAGGGCGACACGATCTACGACGAGTGGCTGAGGGACAAGGGAGAAGGTCTCCACCATTTGGGTTACGACATTGAGGATATTGAGGAATGGATCAATTACTATGAAGGAAAAAGGATAGGAATCCTTCAAAGCGGGGAAAGACCGGGAGTCAAGTGGGCCTACCTCGATACCTCTGCCTATACAGGAATGATCGTGGAGCTTGTGGAAAGGACCGAGGAGGGGAAACTCATCAAATAAGGTTCCATTGTCAAAACCTGTTGAGGAAATCTCTAAAAAGTCGCTCTTAGCTGCTCAAAGAATGCAGTGCGGCAGTCTTGCGGTTAGGGCGGCTACCATCTTGATTCGAATATGTGATAAATTTGCGCTCAGAGCTCCTTTTTCAGAGATGTCTTAAATAGTTGGTAAATTGAAAATCGAGATATACCCCCCTCTCGCCAACAACCGCTCATTGGAGCAAAAGAGAAAGGATTACCGACGATGGAGACGGCTTCTACACAGGGAAAAATGAAGGCCTTGGTTTGGGTAGGCCCCGGAAAAATCAGCCTCCAAGATAAGGAAAAACCCCGTGCCTCAAAGGGATGAAGTGCTCATCAGGGTGAGGGGTACCGGGATCTGCGGCTCCGAAGTGGAGGGTTTCCTCGGCAAAAGTGACAAAAGGATCCCGCCCTTGATTATGGGTCACGAATTCGCGGGAGACATAGAACAGTCGGGAGCTGGTGATGACGATCCTCTTAACGGAAAACGGGTGGTCGTAGAGCCCTACCTAACCTGTGGAGAATGCGAGGAATGTCTCCAAGGGCGGGACAACCTTTGCCCTTCCAGACAGTTGATCGGGATTCACCAACCCGGGGCCTTTGCCCAGTATGTCGCTGTTCCCCGAAAGGCCGTTTACATCCTTCCAGATGGTCTCGACTACGTTGGAGGAAGCATTGTGGAGCCCCTGGCCGTTTCAGTTCGCCTTTTCCACCAAAACCAGAGGGGATTGCTCAAATGGGTCGCCATCTTCGGGGCCGGGGCTCAGGGACTTTTAGCCCTCCAAGTGGCAAGAATGTTTGGTTCTGAGACCATTATACCGGATATCAACCATTCTCGTCTGGAAAGTGGAAAGGCATTAGGGGCTTCGGCGATGATTCGTGCCAACGAAGAGGATCCTATACAAAGGATTCATGAAATCACCGAGGGCAGAGGCGGTGATTTGGCCATCGAGGCCGCTGGCCTTTCCATAACGCGTCAACAAGCCCTCGCCTCGCTTAAGAAAGGTGGAACAGCTGTATGTGTTGGCCTCGGAGCAGATGAGGCCATGACGACCCTCAACTTCCTGGACGTGGTCAACAAGGAGCTCAGCATAGCGGGAACCTACGCATACTCCACCTGGGAATTCTTGCAAGCCATGGATCTCCTTGCACGCGAGAGGATCGATAGAACCGGATGGGTTGAAGAGATATCCCAGGAGGAAGGTCCAAGGGCTTTCGAGGAGCTAGCCCGCGGCGAGGCTCGTGTGGCTAAATTCGTCCTGATTCCATAGAAATCCAAATTTCCTGGTTTTCATGTGCAATTTTCAAATCGTGAGGCATAACGGTCGAAATGAGCCGCAGGGGTCAGGGATGCTGTAACCCTTCGGCTCCAGTGAGTGATGCTCCTTCAATTGGCTCAAACAGACCAAGTTGCACCATAACCGCATGTTCGACTCGCTCCATATTCATCTCGGACAGTTTTCCTATGCGGTCCATCAGGCGCAATTTGCTGACTGTGGTAATTTGGTCAGCCATGGCTTTGTTCCGCCTGCCCTTTAGGGTTACAAGCGCTTCACTGGGGTAAAGCCGATCCACACTGGTCGTCAGTGGTACTACTTGAACGCGATTCAAATATTTGTTTGATGCGTCATTACTGATGATAACGGCGGGTCGTTTCTTGCGAATTTCACCGCCGACAGCAGGATCGAAGTTGACCCACCAGACCTCACCTCGATACATCACTCACATCTCCGATAGTTGCTTCTGACCATTCTAGAGCCTCAGCTTCGCGGACTTCGTCTTGACCCATTTGCTGATAGGCAGCTTCAAGATCCTGACGTAGCACATAGGGCCGAACCAGATCTTCGATGAAGCGGCTAATTCTGCGACGGCCCACAATTTTGTGGAGTCCCTCATACACCCTCTCATCAACGGTGATGGTTAATTTTTTTCGCATAGTTCCGGCACCTCAAGTATACACGTGTTTAATACGTATTATACACAGGCTGCGGGGGAAAATATCTAGTGAGAGGAGTTTTTGAAGAGGTTCTTGGGGCATAACGCGGAACTGAGGGGCGTGAAATGCGCCAGCATTTTCACGTCCCTCTCCAGTAACATGTTATGCCTCCTTCAGTACTTTGAGAGAGATATCCTCTACTATGTCCTTGACCTTTTCCTTGTAAGCCAGCATATGAGGCGCTCTAAGATGGTCATGTAGAGCGTCCAAGCTCTCCCACTTCTCAATAATTGTGACAACATTTTCGTCCAAACTCTGTGGTGGCAAGTCGGCATCGATATCTACAGTAGGAAAATACTCGATACATCCTTTCTCTTCCCTAACGTTCGGTACATTGGACTTGAATATCTCAAGAAATTCGGAACGCCTTCCTGCCTTCACACGTATCGATGCAAGTACATTAATCATATTAATCCTCCTTCTGTTTTAAGAAGCATAAAGATAATGATCACCTGACAAGATGTAAGTAAAGAGTAAAGGGGACGTTCTTTTCTATTGAGCTAATTTAGAAAGTACATTCTCCTTGAAATCTGGCCTCTCTCTGCTCAGAGGCTCTCCCCGCCGGACCGCAATACTAACTCCAGCAGGACCCAAATGTAACTCTTTCCCTAACTCTCTGGTTATGGGATCTCAGGAGACTGTTTTATTTCATGTCAAATCGGGGAGAGCCACCTTTCCCATCAACGCCCAATTTCAGCAAGCCCATGCCTAACTCATTCCCGAACCCGTTATACACAAGGCTCGTCTTGTCATATTGAGGTGATTGCAAAACCTCCATCAACAACGAGATTGGCCCCTGTGATGAAGC
>CBDUXJ010000032.1:0-14208 GCA_965371165.1 uncultured Syntrophobacterales bacterium
ATTTCTATCTCAATTCGATAGTTCTGGTCTAGGGTGGCGACTATCGAATACAGTTGAGACTGTCGAAAAACCCCCACTTACCAAAATGGGTGGGACAAATAAGCTAAAATAATAACAAATTTAAGATATAAGTGGGAAAAGATATAGATATTTTTCGCCTAAGTGGGATGAATTACCCAATTCACATTTTGGCTCCCACTTTTTCGACAGTCTCGTTAGGATTCTTGATTACCCCGTTTTCCGACTTTTGGAGATCTCCTTATTCTGTTTTGCTGAATCACATCCGCCGCAGATTTTGGAGATCCATCCCAACGGAAGAGACCGAGAAAGCGCTCATGGACCCTCCGATCAAAGGGTGTTTTTGAGCAGAGGGATGGATCACAATCCGAAAAAGACCGGGCAATGGCCCCTGACAGACCGTGACCCCGAAGAAGATCAAGGGCGTCATGTAAGTACCGCGCCTCCTCCTCTTCCGAAGCCAGGAGAATCTCCCCCAGGGCTTCCCGGTCAGATTCCGTAAGTGCCCCCCTTAGGGGGGTGGGGAATGTCCACCGACTCACCCTGGCCAAGAAAGATCTCCTTTCCATCGAGGGTAATCCTGGCCCTACCCTCCAGGATGATCCAGTGCTCAGACCGCCTAAAATGCTTCTGGCAGCTTAAACACTGTCCCGGGCCCATCTAAATCCGCTTGATCTTATGGGTTGGGGCGTCTTCAAGGACCAAAAAGCCTCCCCAGGGTCTTCTCTCCTCCACGGGTGCCCTTTGACTCTCCTTCAAATGGCTTTCCTCCAGAGTCTGATTGCGCAATAAATACGATAAAGGCGCGGGGGGTTTTTAGAAAGGTAACTTATACGATTCGCTCGATTGTTAAGATGGGGAAAGACGACCCTCCATAACATTTCCCTTATCAGGCAGCCGGTCCGTGTGACGTGGAGAGAAGAGGGATTCGAAGAGTCCTATAAACCTTTCGGCGATGATTTCGGACGAATTCCTCCTCACGAACTGCTCTGCAGCCTCCGACGTGGATTTGATGTTGTCCCTCCCCTCAAATACCTCTTTGAGGGCCGCCCCCAATTCGCTATATTTGACAACCTCCTTGCCGAAGGTTTCGAAGAAGTTGGTATCGTAGGCGAGGATGGGACACCCCACTCCCAAACAGAGGTAGGCCGTTGATGGAACTACGATGGCTTCGGCTGAATCCTTGTGAACCAGGAGGGCATCCGCTGCATGCAGATACGTATAGAGTTCCCTCATGGGGATGTCTCCCTTTCGCAGGTCGATGAAGGGGTATATTCCCCTCACCGCATCGAACAGCTCATACCAATCTTGGATATGGGTCATGGTCAAAAGGATAAGGGGATAGTCACGGTTTACCCGCTTTATCGTTGGCAGAAGGTGAAGGTGGCGGTATACGCCTATGCCGTAGTTGAAGATGATCTTCTTATCGAGGGGCAGATCTAGTTTCCGCCACGCTTCGATCTTATCGCCATGCACGATGGGATGGCATGGGTAAGGTATGATGGAGATCGTATCCTCAGGGTAAATATGCTTTAGAAATCGCCTATATCTTTCATCAAAGCAGATGACGGCGTCCCACTCAAATTGATAAAATGCGGGGTCTTTGGGAGGTTTTCCCTCGTGGACCACGAAGACGGTTTTCGACCTGGCTTTTATGGATGGGTAGATTTTGAGGAGATCTCCCATGGGGGGGGATCTCAAGGTTTTGCACCACAAAGATATCGCAGTCCACCTCGACAAAGGGCTTTGGGTTGAAAAAGAAGTCCTCTTTCCTACCGGGCTTGGGGAGTCGATAACATCGTTCCACATAAGGCTCATCGGCATCGCTTTGGTAGCCCTCCCACTCCACAGGGGCTAGTATCTGGAGATCATGGCCCATCTCCACCCAAGCCCTGCCAACGAGCTCCGCATGGAGGGAGACCCCACAGGGGATGTTCCATCGGCTCATCATGGCGATCTTCATCTTGCACCCATTACCTTGACATTAAAACAAATCCAACAGTTCTTGTTTCTCCGCCGTTGCACCACAAATCACTCTATCAGCCCCCCCGTAGTAGATAAAGTATTTGCCCTCAACCTCGCAGATTCCGCAGCCGAAAACCACATCACGGACCTCACCTCGGAGTTCATACTCCTCTTCAGGCTCAAGGATGGGATCGGAATATCTTCCGATGACGTGGAAAGGGTCGTTAAGATCGAACAGGGCAACCCCCAGTCTATAGACACCATCCTCGTCGATCCCGTGAAAGATCAGCAACCAGCCCTTCTCCGTCTTTACAGGTGGGCTAGCGGAACCGATCCCGGCGCCGTCCCACCTTCCTTCAACGGGCACCATGACCTTCTTGAAATCGTCCCATTTTAGGAGATCTTCTGAATAGGCAACCCAGATGCTGCGTGGAGGGGTCATGGGTCTGTGAAACATGACGTATCTTCCATTCACCTTCTCCGGGAAAAGAACCGCATCCTTGTTCTCCACATCGGGCAGGACAATACCATGCCTTTCCCATTGGATGAAGTTACTGGTGGAAGCGAGGGAGACCCTGACCCCCTTGATAGAATAGCCAGTGTATGTCATGTAAAACTTGCCCTCGAGGCAAACGAGCCTTGGATCCTCACAGCCCTTGCTCTCCGCGATCCCCCTTGGAGTGAAAACGGGGTTATCGAACCGGAAGAACTCGTACCCATCCGCGCTCACTGCATAGCCAATCCTCGAAATATCGTCCTCTCCCAC
Source organism: uncultured Syntrophobacterales bacterium (assembly GCA_965371165.1). Classification (GTDB taxonomy): domain Bacteria; phylum Desulfobacterota; class BSN033; order WVXP01. The sequence goes on from CBDUXJ010000032.1 coordinate 2,750, forward strand.
GGCCCGATAGAGGATGTGGAAGAGACCGTTATGGTGAACAGCCGCGGGGTTGAAGACCAATTTCGATTCCCAGTCGTTCTGCTTCTTGGGCTTCAAGATGGGATTCTTGATAAACCTCTTCAGCATCATCTACCCCCTCTCCCTATAATAGGTCGCCAAACAGGTAAGCCGGTCAGCCGCGCCGTAGTAGAGGAGCCACCTGTCGCGGTGTTTTACCAGTCCCTCGGCAACGCAGTGATTGCCTCCCCCGAATTGCCTTCCATAGTCCCGCGATAGGACTAAAAGAGGCTCATTGGCCCTTGGGAGGACCATGGTTGGGCCCTCCCTTGAAAAAAGAACCCCTGCGGGTTTGTAGGTGCAATCCCTTCCCCATCCATTGTAGATGAGAAGGGTCCCCTCATTGAGGATAACAGGGGTGGGGCCCGGCTCAACGCCTGTACAATCGAAATATCCCTCCCGGGGCATGAGGATAGGCCTTTCCAAAGGCTCATACCAGTGAAAGAGGTCCTCCGAATAGGCGATGCCATGGAACCAATCCAGGCCCTCTCCTCTCCCATGAAATACATCACATATCTTCCGTTGATCTTCTCGGGGGCAATGACACCTGCCTTCAACTGTCCACTGTTCCATGACCCATCCCGTGGGCTCAAGACTGACCCATGTTTCGTCCAGTCCAAGAGATCTTTCGACGCAGCTAAACAGATATTGGAAACATGATACCTCTGGCTGTTGCCCACGTAAGTGAGGTAATAGGTCTCCTCAAATTTCACAATTCTAGGATCTTCGCAGCCTCCCCTGTCGAAATCCTCGTCCGGGGTTAAAACCGGTTCTGGATTACAGGCGAAGTGAAATCCATCGTGACTTTCGGCAAGCCCGATCCTCCCAGTAAGGCCATCGTCGGTCTCTGCCCGGTAGAGCATATAGAATATTCCCCCCTCTTCAATCACGGTCGGATTGTAGTGGCGCTTTGATTGAAAACCTCCCCTAGGGCTTAGGATCGGGTTTTCTTCATAATCTGTAAACGGACCAATGGGAAAATCGTCTCCGCTCATATGGGTCTACACCTGGGCCTCCCCAGTTCCACGAAGAAATCAATGAACCGCTTTGCGATGATCTGAGATGAATTCATCGAGCAAAACCCATCGGCCAGGTCAAGTACGGACTTGCATTTCTCTCCATCTCTGAGGAGAAGGTCAACCAGCTTTTCGCTCAGATCCTGCACATCGTGGTAATGGAGGATCTCGTTTTCGAGGGGCTTGAAGTAGTCAGACAAGGCCGGCACCAAAATAGGGCATCCCGCTCCCAAAGCCTGAAAGCCGGTCGAGGAAACCACGCCGAGGTACCGGCTCTGAAATTTATGGAAGATGGCCGCGTCGGAAGCAAACAGGTAGTCGTCAAACCTCTCCTCGGACAACACCTCCTCTTCCCGGATCATCATCCACGGGGGAACCCTTCCCTTTTCGACCATTTGATAATCGGGGGGGACGACAAAGAGGAGAACCGCTTGCTCCTTTAACTCCTCGGGTAAATCCCGCAAGAACGGCTCATACCCCCTGTGACAAAAGCTGTAGATGATCTTCTTGTCCAGAGGAAGGTCGAGTTTCCTCCTCGTCTCCACCTGATCTCCTCTCCTTATGGGGAAACAGGGAAAAGGGATGAGTTTGGCATGGGGGTACACGTCTTTTAAAAAGTCTTGCCTTTCGTCAAAATAGACGACGCCGTCCCAGTCAAATTGGTAAAACCAAGGCTCTTCAGGAAGCCTGTTTTCATGGATAACATGTATCGTTCTGGATCGGCTCTTAAGGAGGGGAAAGATCCTGGCAAGACTCTCAACGGGGAGCATCCTAAGATCTTGAACTACCAGGATATCGAAGTCTGTGGTGAGGATAGGGCGAGGATCGAGGAAATTGGTCTGCTGGGTCCCCAAACATCTAATCACACAATCCTCGTCCTCTCCTGTAAAGCCCTCTCCGTGGTAATCATCTTGAATATGGCTGAAAATCGTCACGTCGTGACCCATCTCCAGCCACGCCTTTCCTAGGGGCTCAGCATGAACCGCCACTCCCGAATCGGTCTTCCAAGCTGTCATCATTGCGATGTGCATTTGTGCACCCCCCTCCAGGTTACTGAGGCACTCACTGATGGTTTCCTCAAGATCTGGGAGTGAATCTCCCCCAGCCTCTTTGAGGAAACAATGTCCAAAGTCTGCTTGTATCTAAACCCAGGGTTACAGAGGTATCCAATGACAACCCATGCGCACCTCCCCACACCATACTGGCACGCAACGAGGACCTTCTCCGAGGCGATATGCCGCGGATCCAACCAACAGCCTTCCGCATCTTTTCTACCGGAATGGGCGCCCCATCTTTGGGGGGTATCTTCTTATATCTTGCCATGGGAAGGCCTATTTCGACCTCCTCAGCGATGTTGAGTATTGAGCCTATTTCCTCTCCAGAATTCTCCAAATCCTGCAAATCTCCCACGGGTAATCTTTCCAGTATAAAGGCCATCGACTGTCTGTCCATCCAGAGCCGGAAGCTTCATGCCAGCCCTCAGAGTTTCCCCGAGTAACAGGTGTTTTTTCGCCTGGTTGCAAAAGGGACGTCGGTCTAATTACCTCCATTTCTGCTTTTGCATTTCTTCCCCCCAGTCTGCGTTCTTCCACGATTTCCGCTATCTTCTCTGCCAGTTCATCAGGGTTTTTCGGCAGCTGGGAGGCCGGAAAGCTAAAGGGTTTCCCCCCACCTCCACCCGTTTCCGACCAACTACAGGAACACCGGTCCCCTGAGCACGAGTCCCTCTCCGATTGAATCGCATTATGACACCAAAATACGGCAAAGTCCAGAGCCCTGAAGGCGAGAGGGAAAATTGTCTTCTGGAAGTAATTCCTTAAGACATAGGTCCTTCCTGCGGTCATGAGCCGACTTCAGGTCTTCCAGAATGGGAAGAGAACGTTCCCTCGTTTTACCTTCCCTCTCATAGATTTTTCCCACGAATAGCGCCAACCCCGCTAGTTTGGGAGACTCAGCAAAATCGTACCCGTCGATTCTCCTCATTTATGCCTTTCCGACTGGGAGAAACCCCATTGGGTATGCAAGAAAGTAGTCGGAACTGCTAAGGGAGTTTTCGCCACTCCTGGACTTCATAAAGGTATGGAGAGTGTGGAAGCTGGTACTCATCTTCTCTCCCCTGTGCTTCCCTTTTTCGATCAGCTTCAAGAAGTGCGTATTTACCCTGTCCCCCATGCGAAGGGACGTTGAAGACCATAAGAAGCCACTATCAAGCTACGAGGGAGGCACTAGATTATCAAGGGAGATAAGTTAGTTCACCCAATGATCCCTCTCAATGTCCATATACCCATCGCATTTTGAAGATTTCTCTAACTGAAAGGCGATTCCCCTCAATTTGTCTCCGGGCACATTATTGGTTAAAAATTTGGTGTAGGTCCCAGTCCCGCATATCGTGGGCGGAAGAGTCGATACAAAGGAGACCCCCTGCTTCCTTTTCTATTAGGCTAGTAAGCCTCTATTCGGATAAAAGCCTTTTGCGTCCAGATTTCGATAGGGGGGAAATAGGAAGGGGATCTTCTGCCGGTATAGGCCTCCTACCTTCATTTCCACTGGGAACGGAGGCCATTGTCCCTACGACGGGGGAGATAGGGGATACATGGTGAGATATCGATACCTTTCTCTCCTCTCTGAGTGCATGAAACAGCTCGATATACTGCCGGGCTACGCTCTCAGTGGAATTTATCCTTATGAACTCTTCCAAGGCCCTTTGGGAGGCCTGGTATCTCTCCCCTCCGTGTAATATGTCGAGAAGGGAGTCCTTGAATTCCCGAAAATCCGAGTAAGTGATCACCACATCTCCCAAGGTCTCGAAGAAGTTCGATTCCAAAGCCAATATCGGGCATCCCGACCCAAGACATTGGTAAGCGGCACTGGAGACTACGACCCCGTCACAAGGATTACGGTGAAGGATCAAAACGTCGGAGGCGAACAGATAATCATACAGGACCTCAATGGAGGGAGACTGCTTCCGGATTTCCATCTCGATTCCTCCAATTCCCTCCAGTACGTCGAGATCCTTCTGAGAGACGACAAGGAGAAGGAGAGGAAGACGGGAGCTCATCTCCGAGAGGACGGGCAACAAGGGAAGGTGTTCCTTTAGCCTCTGACCGAAGATTAAGAGGATCTTCCTTTCCTGGGGAAGTCCCAATTTTGCCCTTGCCTCCTGCCGGTTTCCTCTTCTCAGAGGGTGACAGGGAAAGGAGATGGTACAAATCTTCTCCTGGGGATGGTATTTCCGCAGAAATTCCTCATATCGGTAATCGAAGCAGACGATCCTATCCCAATCGAATTGATAAAATGAAGGATTCGGAGAGGGTCCGCTATCGTGGATGACGGTGATGGTGCTCGCCTTTCTCCGGATGTGGTGAAATATCTTAGCCAACTCGTCCTTGGGCAACATCCCCAAATCCTGTGCGATGAAGATCTCGGAATCAGACTCGAGAATTGGCCGAGGGTCAAGATAACGGTCGTTACAACTTGAGGTGGTAAAGCACCTGGCCACATAAGCCTCATCTTCTCCGACGAAAGTAGTTCCGTGAAAATCAGAGGCGACGAACGAGAATACGTGCAACCGATGGCCCATTTTCACCCACTCTCTGCCGATCAGCTCGGCATGGACCGAAACCCCGGAATCCGTATTCCAGGCGGACATCATGGCTATATTCATGGCATCCCCCGTGCCCAATACCTTGCCCTCTTGTGTCGGCTGACCCTTAGGACATGAGTCCCCCCACCCCTGTAAGGTTCACTAGATTAGGTGCCTGAATTGAGAGAAGAGGAAAGGAGAACAAACAATCACTATATAAAAATTAATCATTGGTTTGCCCATTGTCAAGGAAGGCCTGGAATGAAAAGTTGTCCTAACCCACTCGAATTTTTGAACTTTTCATTCTGACCTGTTTCTGCTCATCCCTCTTCGGCACATTCACGGGGTGGAACCTTTCAGGAATAATCATCGGTATCATTTTTGATAACAGTCCCGGCAAATTTGTTTTACATGCAATACAGCCCAGGAAATTATTCCAGACAGCAAGCATAAGAGGACACTTCAACGAAACACGTGATTGCATATTTTTGTCCGTCGTTTTCTTAACTGAGTTGGGGTTAGATTATCTAAATAGTTTCCGGCAGGCTGATCTGATCGTAAGGTTAGTTTTCGTATTCTCTTCTTTTTCAAGAATTTTACACTACCTTGAAGGAAGAAGAATCATACAGTTGTTGACCTTCACAAGCAGCCGATTAGTTAAGGAACTCCCAGATATTCTCAGCTCGTCAGCATTCCTTCAGAATATTTACTAATAATCACAGTTGAAATTTGAATATGTTGAACTATATTAAATATGGTTGTGCACGAGGTATTGTCGCTGGGCTGAAATAGACCAAGGCAGAAACGGAACTGAAGTTGGAGTTAAGGCCTAATTTTCTCCATGGGGTAAGCCTTTTCTAGTTTTTTGAGCCGAAAAATGGACGTTATCTCTAGAAACTTGGCGTAAACGAACCGGTGATTACGTTTTATGACGTTAGGTGTCCATGAAACCGTATGATGACGGCAATGACATGTCTTTGGTATGCCGCTAACTGGCCTCCCAGTCAGGTTAAATTGTGCGGCGGGAGGACTTGAACAATGAAAATAACTTACGTATCAACCTATCTTCCCACACAGTGTGGGATAGCTACCTACACGGATTATCTCATTCACGGCATCCAAAAAGTGTACCCGGCATCAGAGATCAAGATCGTTGCTGAACAGGGAGCATCTCCTCTTAAGGAGGATAAATTTGAGGTGATCCCCTTCTGGGATAGAGACGAGGATTATGTGGAATCTATCATTATACACACAAAGGGGGCAGATGTAATACACATTCAACACGAATACAGTATATACAAATTTGATGATAGATTGCCTAAGGTGCTGCAAGGATTGGATGAAAAAGCCAAGAAGGTGATAACAATCCATTGTGTGAGACCGGCTCAATTCTCCGAAAGGGGAGCCGTTGATGAGAATTTTGCCGCAAGAATCGCTCAACTCGCCGATCAGGTCATCGTGCACCTCGGATCGCAAAAAGCAATACTGACACGGCTTAGAATACCATCAGAAAAGATTCACATTATTCCCCATGGAACAGAGATCTGCGATGAAGACAAGAAAGCTTCACGGAAGAGGCTCGGACTGCCGACGGACGCAAATATACTACTCATGTTCGGGTTTGTTAAGAAGCATAAATGCATACATATAGTCCTTGAGGCCCTCGGTGAGATATTGGAAAAATTCAAAGATGCATGTTTGTTTATTGCCGGGGGTATTGCCCCAGGGGCATCACAGAAGGACAGGGACTATGCAGAATTTTTGGAGAAGAGGATCGGGGAGCTGGGTCTTCAGAACAATGTCATCTACCCAAACAAGTTCTTCTCAAACGAAGATGTGCCCTATTTGCTTAGAGCCGCTGACATTGTTTTGTTCCCATACTATGAGGAAGACAGATCTGCTTCTGGCTCATTCCATTTAGCACTTGGAGCAAATAAGCCTATTATTGCCTCACGGATACCAAAGTTTGAGGAACTTAATAAAATTTGCGGTGAACTTCTTGTCCTCCCATATAACTCTTCTGGAATTGCGAGAACAGCTATTCGTATTTTTGAAGATCCAGATTTTAGGGAATATATTCTTGAGAGAGCAGATGAGTATCGAAAGCTTACTTCCTGGGAAGCGATTGCACGCCAACACTTGGAATTATATAGGGGGGATTGAGATGAAGATAGGAATGATGACTGCCTGGAACCAAGATGCAGGACCTTCTATTCATGCCGAGTTCATTGGTAGAGAATGGTTAAAGATGGGCCATGAGGTCAGAATTTTTTCCTTCCTTAAGTCAGATTTTCATGGCACAGCCATTGTCGGTCAGGATGAGGAGTATGTTTTTCGATGTTTTACTACCTCAAGGGCAGAAAGGCCATTTCTGGATGCCCGTCCCTTTGTAGAGTACCATCCCGATTTTTTTGTTAAACAAGATATTGGAATGTTTCCATGAATGAGCTGGCAAAGGTTTTTCATCATATAAGAAGAAAGGCGAAAACAATAACAGTGATCCATGACCGAATGCTATCATCTAATCCCTCTTTTTATCAATTTGAATGGGATGCAATTGTCTGTAACGATAAAAGATTCGTTGAATTTCTTAAAAAAGCTTTTCCTGAAGAGAAAATTCATGTAATCTCCCACCCTTACAATCAATGGAAAGTTGGGGATAAGATTCACGCAAGAAAGAAATTAAATTTACCACTCGACAAGAAGATTATTATGAATTTTGGTCAAAGAGTGGAGGAGTTGATACAAGTACTTACAGCAATTTTTGAACTTCAGACCAACTATCCAATTCTGGTTTTGGTAGTCGCTAGGAAAGGAATAGAAGAACTTAGAAGAGAATCAACTTTACCTGTTGAGGTGAGAGAGGAGAAACCAGATATAGAAAAACTTTATGAGTATTCACACGCTTCAGATGCGATGGTACTTCACCGTAGATCTATTGAGGGTGTTGTCTATTCAAGCACCACTTACCAGTGTCTGGGCTCTGGATGTCCCATTGTTGCCTTGAACTCAAATTTCTTCGAGCCGTTTGGTGAAGAAGTTTTAAAATATGATGACTTAGACGAGCTAAAAAAGTGTCTAATCTATATATTTGAAGAAAGAGAAAAATATAAAAAGGCGAAATTAAAAGCAGAGAGAGTCGTTAAGAAAAATTCTCCTAAGAAGATAGCAACTAGATTCATTAGACGCTTTGAGTCATTATGCGGTGTAAGATATGAAGATAGCAATACTCTCCAGGTGGAATAGCGCTTGTGGTATGTCACTTTACGCTGAACTTATTAGTAGAGAATGGGTAAAGAATGGAATTTACAAAGCTTTTTGAACAATTACTATGAGAGGTGGTGGAATGAACCCTTCTTTAGATCACGCTCTCGAAAAATTAGGGGGTGGCAAAGTAATTCAAATCGAGTCGGGAGAGACCATTTTTAAGCTGGATTCCTATAAACAAAATCCCGTTGTAAAACCTCAAGACATCGGGCTCACCTGGTATGAGGACGGCGAGATGACGATCGGAGCTGTCTTCAACGGTGGGGCTGAAGTATTTCAGGACAAGGTTATCCTAATGCCGAGATGCCACCAGGGGTATCAAAAGGACACGTTCTTCGATGAAAGGCTCGGCATCGAGCGCTACTATTTGGAAAACTATATCTCTGAGGTTTGGCCTTTGGTGAGCGAGGATGGTATCCATTTTACCAGACTCCAGAACGTGATAATCCGGGGCGATGGCACTGACCATCAGGACTTCACCTATGGGATAGAGGACATAAGGATCGTTAAGTACGGCCAGAGGTACCTGCTGATTGGGTGTGGCAAGATCAAGCCCCCGTTCAAAGGTAAGAAGGCAGACCGTATCGCCGTCTATACGACTAAGGATTTCGTGAACATCACCTATCATGACATGGTTGAATCCTTCGACTCTCGTAACGCTGTCCCCTTCTCCGATCCCGTGAACGGCCGGCACTACATGCTATTACGTTTTCATCCTAACATTCACTTGGATTTTCTAGAAGCCGGTATGGATCAATTGCTGAATCCTTCCAAGCACATAGAACACTGGGAGAAAATCTATGAAAGAAGAAGCCAGAATCTACTTTTGGAAGCGGCGCACTACCCGCACGAAAATGAGAAAATCGGTCCAGGCACGCAGGTAATCAAAACCGATAGAGGTTGGTTGCTCATCTATCATGCTGTTGGTGAGATAGAGGATAATATTTGTAAAGCCTACGGGGTAGGGGAGAAAATTAAGAGAGGATATTCCATATGCGCTGCCCTTTTGGATCTTAACGATCCAAGAATGGTGCTCTGTCGAACCAGAAATCCAATCTATATTCCTTCCGCCCCTTACGAATTACATGGTAATGATCAGTATCCAGTGGACGTGCCTGATGTCGTTTTTCCCGTAGGTGCTTTTGTCCGAAAGAACAAGCTAATTATCTATGCTGGAGCCGGCGATAAGTACATCATCCTTTTGAGCTGTACTCTTGATGATTTAGTTAATTATTTATGGGAGTATTGCAAGTACATTGTGTAGGGGCCGCCATTGATAGGGCACATCGCCTAACAGCGTGTATCTGGCTTCAGTGCTTCGCACCTTCGCCCAGATAACCTTCGGGGACCTCAGATACATGTCTAGATAGTTGCTATGTATCTGCAATTTACAACACTTCAAAAATGTCTTGATATCATTTTGATATCTTCACCTCTATCGATCACTAGCAGGTCATTCTGGCCCCGCTTTTTTGTTTAATACATGAAACCTTGTAAAGGGAGAGACCCAAAGATTATTGAATTGTGTTAGAAATCTGTATTTTGAGATAGGTTGTATCCCAATTGCGGGATGATCTTGCCTTAATCTCCTTCCGACATAAATAACCTAACCTTAAAATCCGTCGGAATTCTGGGAAAGACGGAGCCGAGATCACGGTTTGTAGTCCACAATGGTTGCCTGGAGACGTCCGATAACCTCCACCAGCGGGCTGAGATCACGGAAGCTCTCCCCTTCGGCCAATTTAATGTGGGTTGCATCCGCGGGAATCTGGTCGAAGGTTGGGTCCACAGCGATCCAATACCCTATGAAGCTCTCGGCCCAGGCATGGTAGAGAAATCCCACCTCCTCCACATAGACCAACCCGGAAACGACCTTCGTCGGAATCCCCGCAGCCCGACAGAGGGCGGTATATAGGTAGGCATGGGCTTGGCATTCCCCCTTCTTCCTATGAAGGGCATCCAAAGCTGAAAAGGAATCCACCAATTCGTCCTCTAGGTAATCGCTTACCCAGTGGACCAGCTTCGTTAGGGCCAGGAGGCTATTTTCCTCTCCATTCAGGATGGCCTCCGCCCTTTGAATGATTTCCCTGTTTCTGCTCTCGATCTGGGGGGAGGATTGGAGGTAGCGCACGTATTCCCCTTTCGGGATAGGGAGAACCAAGGGTGCTCTTTCCCCCCGTTTTTCGAGGGAAACGACGAATTCAACAATTGGGGTGTTCCCCTCCCTTTTGATGGAGGCCCGCTGCCTTTCGTCAGAGATGACCAATTTCGGTTCATCCAGCCCTTTCAGCCGCACATGGAGTACCCGCAATGACCTTGGGTTGGGGATGGCCTGATCAACTTTCACCAAACTGTAGTCCAAGAGGATATCCCTCTTGGATAGGCTCGACTCGTAAATAAACCTTTTCGCCGAATGCTCATCCTCCTTCGCCGTGATAAGGGCCCCCACCATTTCGAACACCATTTCCCCCCGCATATTGATCCAAACCTTTGGATTGATTCCGGAAACTTCGGTCTTTATCTCGAAGGCCGGCCCGTCGAAGAGGTCGCTTCCCTTAAAAGCCAGTACCCTTTGATTGACCTCCATCACCTCAAGGCTGTGGGAACTGAAGATGCGGTATCGATACTCTTTCCCTATATCCATCCCCTTCATGGGCGGGTAGAGATATTGGGCAAGGGAGGGATAGATGGGACCTTCAGCGGGAATGAGGCGTTCCGTGCGCCCCCCCTCCGTTTCCGTTTTCACCATTATGCCTCCATCCACCACCTCTGCCTCTACCCTCCGTATCTTTCCATCCAGTCTTTGCTCCCCACTGGCCCTGAGCAACCGCAAGTCAGGGGTGACGTAATCGACCTCTTTGAAAAGGGATTCCTTTTTGATCCCCAACATTTTGAACCGAAAAACGGCCTCCGAGGAGATTTTGAAGGCCCCGGGGAGATCCTGGGCTTCTTCAATCCGAAAATGGGAAAACCCGATCTTCTCCCCATACCAAATGAACCCCTGCCAGTGCTCCCGAAACCCTAAGTTGGAAATCACTTCCGCCGGGGCAAAAGCCTTCTCGAGGGGGACATGGCGAAAATAGAGGCCAGTACATCCCAACAGGGCCATTGTCAAAATCCCTATGAGAGACCTCTTAAAAACTCGGGAAAGGAGCTCTGAGCACGAATTAAATGTCTCGGAATTCCTCCAACATGTTGAAATCATAGGTTTCTTGCGACCATCGATTTGTGCCATCTACAAGGAATGATGGAATGTTGGAATTTTGGAATATTGCGTTTCAAAAGCCGAAAGACCAGATTTATTTTTTCTTCCTGTCAACCCATCATTCCATTATTCCAATATTCTAGCTAGGGCGAAGCCCCGAAGTTCGATTTCTCTGGTAACCATTCTTAGTGAAGCGGAACGGCCGCAAATTCAATGTTTGAGCCTGAAAGGCGAGTTTTGGTAACGAAGTAGCGCCTCAGCGCTCTTTGCAGTGAAGCGAACTCTAGAATGGTCCAAAATTCTTTTCAGTGAGCCAAAGGGAATTTGGGCA
>CBDUXJ010000033.1:0-14207 GCA_965371165.1 uncultured Syntrophobacterales bacterium
GCTCAGGGCCATGAGCCTGTCGAATGGCAGATGGACTTTTTACGAAGCCGTCAACTCTGCCTCCAGGATAATACTGATGCCTTCTAAAGGGATCGATACCCTGCTTGATCGAATCCCATAAGACATTCCCCTTATGCCCCTTGCCGAAGATGGATACCTTCCTCACAACCCCTCCAAGGGACACCCGTCACAGCGAGGGATCCTTCGACACCAGTACTTTCCTAAAAAAACCAATAAGGCGTGAAATTCATTGTATATCCGAACGTCTCGGTCTAATTCTCCCGTCACCATGTGCTGAACTTCCTCATAGCTCCATTTTTCAGAGATGAGGTTGTGTCTGGAAAAGATCCTCCTGGTATAGGCGTCAACCACGAAGATGGGTTTTCCCAGTGCGTACAGGAGGATGCTGTCGGCGGTCTCGGGGCCAATCCCATCGACCTTTAGCAACCTCTCCCTTAAAGAGCCCAGATCCTGGGATCTCATCCGGCTTATATCACCATCGAACTCTTCGCAGAAGAATTCAACGAATCGTTTAAGGCGACTTGCCTTCAATCGATAAAAGCCCGATGGCTTTATAATCTGAGCGAGCTCATCCCCATCAAGACCTCTTATCCCCAGGGGGTCCAATATCCCCGCCTTCTTCAAATTGTCGATAGCCTTTTCCACATTTACCCAGGAGGTATTTTGGGTCAGTATGGCTCCCACGATAACCTCGAAGGGGGACTCCCCGGGCCACCAATGGCGAGGTCCAACCGTGTGCATTAGCCTCTCATACATTTCAACCAGGATTTTCCCCCTTGGCTCCATCGTGCTCACCTCCTTCTAAACATAGGGTATTGGGAGGGCAGGTGTCAAAAATTTTTCCAAAATGCCTCCGTAGAGATAGGAAGGGGGCAAAAGGCTGAAAATAATTGATTTCTCAATACATTGGAGATATTATTAATATGGGTTTATGATTAGATTTAACGACATATTGGAACAGGTCACCTCCTACAACCCCCAGGCGGACCTCGATTTCCTCAAGAAGGCCTATGTCTTTTCGGCCAAGGTTCATCAGGGACAAGTTCGCCTCTCGGGAGAGCCTTACCTCATTCACCCTTTGGAAGTCGCAAACATTCTGGTAAAGCTCCGGCTAGATACGGCCAGCGTTGTTACGGGATTACTGCACGATTCCCTTGAAGACACCTATACCACTCTGGAAGAGCTTCGCGAAAACTTCGGGGAGGAAGTAGCTCAACTGGTGGACGGAGTCACCAAAATCAGCAAAATCACCCTTAAAACCTCGGAAGAGGATCAGGCCGAGAACTTTCGGAAAATGATCCTAGCTATGGTTAAGGACATCAGGGTAATTTTGGTTAAATTGGCGGATCGGATCCACAATATGCGTACACTGAAATACCACGTGGCTCCTAAACAGCAAACGATCGCCCAGGAAACCTTAGAGATATATTCCCCCTTGGCCAATCGGCTCGGGATCGAGTGGATTAAGAATGAATTGGAGGACTTGAGCTTCCGATATCTGCACCCCGATATCTATACCGATATCCAGCGAAAGATTGCAAAAAAGGAGAAAGAAAGGGAGAGGTATACCGAAGAGGTCAAGCGAATCATTACCAAGAAGCTGTTCGAATACAAGTTTGAGGCCGAAGTGGCGGGTCGCCCAAAGCAGATCTACAGTGTCTATAAGAAGATGAACTCCCAGGATATCGACTTCGACCAGGTTTACGATCTCACCGCCTTCAGGATTATCGTAAATACCATCAAGGAATGCTATGAAGCCCTTGGGATCGTTCACTCCCTCTGGAAGCCCGTTCCCGGTAAATTCAAGGATTACATCGGCCTCCCCAAGGCCAATCGATACAAATCCCTACACACCACGGTAATCGGGCTTTACGGAGAGAGAATGGAGATTCAGATTAAGACGTCGGATATGCATCGGGTCGCCGACCAGGGGATAGCTGCCCACTGGAAATACAAGGAGGGTAAATTTACAGAGGACGAGGATGATAAGCGAATCAACTGGTTGAGACAGCTATTGGAATGGCAACGGGAACTCCAAGACAACAGCGAATTTTTAGAGACGGTCAAAATGGACCTCTACCCCAACGATGTCTACGTTTTTACCCCCAAGGGAGAGGTAAAGGAGTTCCCGAGGGAAGCCACACCCGTTGACTTCGCCTACAGCATCCATTCAGATATCGGGCACCGGTGCATTGGAGCCAAGGTCGGCGGAAGGTTGGTTCCATTGAAGTATCAATTGAAAAGCGGGGATTCCGTGGAGATTCTGACTTCCCCGAATCATCAACCCAGTAAGGATTGGCTGAAGTTCGTAAAGACTTCGAGGGCTAAAACCAAAATTCGACAATGGATCAAGAAGGAACAGAGGGAAAGAAGCATTGCCCTGGGAAGGGAGATCTGCGAGAAGGAATGCAGGAAATTTACCCTTAACTTCTCCAAGTTGGTTAAATCCGGGAAAATACAGAAGGTAGCCGATGATTTCGGTTTTCCAGCCGTGGACGATCTTATGGCGTCGGTTGGGTATGGAAAAATCTCCTGCAAACAGATTGTCGGAAAGCTGGTTCCTCCCGAAAAATTGGAAGCAGGGGATAAGAAAAAAGAGACCCGAATAGAGAAGATCATTCATCTCGTAAAAAAGGGGGCCGAAGATGCCATCAAAATCAAAGGCGCCGATGACATGATGGTCCGGTTTGCAAGCTGTTGTAATCCCCTTCCGGGGGATAGGATAACAGGCTTTATTACCCGGGGAAGGGGGATAACCATCCATACCGCCGACTGTTTTAACGTCTTGAATAACGACCCCCAGAGAAAACTGAAGGTCGAATGGGATGTAAAGCACAAACAAACTCACCCCGCCAGGATTCGCGTAATCTGCACGGATCGAAAGGGATTGCTGGCGGATATCAGTGCTTCCATCACCTCCAATGAGGCCAATATCACCAACGCTCAACTCAATACAACGCAAGCCAAAAGGGCCATCTGCACCTTCGCAGTCGAAATCAAAGACTTAAACCACCTGAGGAAACTAATCACTTCGCTGGAAAAAATTAAGGGGATCGTCAACGTTGAAAGACTGAAGATCTGAAGGCTGGGAGGACCATTAAACCGCCTTGGCCACCTTACCAGAACGGATACAGCGGGTGCAAATTCTCATCCTAACGACGTTATTGTTCTTCAGAACCCTCACCCTTTGCAGGTTCGGATACCAAACACGCCTTGTCTTGTTGTTCGCATGACTGACATTGTGGCCGAAAGAAGGACCCTTTCCACAAATCTCGCAAATCCTAGACATTACTCACCTCGATTGAACAATTAATTTATCAAAAAAATACTATTCGTGCAACCCATATACACATAAATAAACCAGTTTCCTGAATTCGTGGGGAACTCCGCCGTCTCTGAGCGTAATCTGCCAGAAAAGGGGCACTTCGGAACAGGGCGTTGCCCTGGTTCCCTGGAGCGAACATTAAAGAATTTTGGCTAACCATTCTTGGCGAAGCGGAATGCCCGCAAACCCAATGTTTGAGCCCGAAGGGCGAGTTTTGGGTTTGCAGTGAAGCGAACTCTAGAATGGTCCAAAATTCTTTTCAGTGAGCGAAAGGGAATTTGGGCAACAGACCGCTGAGCTTTGAAGCGAAGGGACAAAGGAGTCCCACAGAAATTCGGGAAACTCCAAATATATGCTTTTCCCCCTCCCTTTCACGTTAGTGACAGCCCCATCTCATCCCCCGCGCTTGCAGTAATTCGCCAAGTAAAACTTCCCTAAAAGATGAGGAACCCTACCCAAAGCGTTTCGAAACCACCTCAGCCGCTTTTATGCCCGATAGGACCTCTCCCTCAAAACCCAAATAGGGGAAATTCCCCCTGCATGAAAGAAATAGACCCTCCATCGAGGTAATAGTAGGAAGAATTTCATCTCCCACTCGGAAAGATGATGGCCCCCCGTATATGATATCGCTTTCCGTCTCCCCACTGCGATAACGCTCTATGGAAGGCCGCCCATCGATCAGCCGAATCGATCTATCCAGGAAAGGAGCGATCTCAAATAGGTGAATCAACATGTCCTCGATAACCCCTTTGATTTCAGCCGAAAACAACTTTCCCCTGGCCACGGGGACGAAGGCATTGACCGTGACCGACCTCTTCCCCGATGGAGCGCCGACCCCCTCGGGTCCCACGAAAACCATCAAAAGGTTCCCATTTTCATATGGGGCGTCCAAATCACGCAATGAGACGAAACAATCCCCCAACCCTACGGGAATCCCTTGGGCATCAATGCCAAGGTTTAAGGAGAGTATGAAATACTGAGGCCAAAGACGCTTATCTTCTTCGGACCATTTTCGTTCTGAAAAAGCCGTGGGGATGAGCCTCCTCAATTGGATGGGGGGGATATCTCCAATTAAAACCCTGGATAATATGGGTTTTCCCTCCCCCTTCGCATAAATCCTGAATTCTCCCTGGGATTTTTCGATGCGAAGTGTGTTAAAAGATTCAAGGACCTTGATTTTTCCTCCCCCTCTCACCGCCTCCCCCTTAACCCTATCCATGAACCCCTGAGGACCCATAATATCTATGAAGGCCCCATCCTGCAGCAAGATGCCTATGAGATGGGAAGCCAAGCTAATGGGGGGATCATCCGCAATGAGATAACTCATGCTCTTGATCTGGACATCTATGAATCGAGCGAAGGCTTTATCTCCCTTCACGGAAGCCAGGAAGGCGGACAATGGCCTATCGGATAAGGCGTGATATACATGACCAAACCATCTTCCAATCCGACCGAGAAGCGGTTGTTCATCGCCTATAGCCATTATATTGCGGCATATCCAATCCCCCTCTTGTAACTGAGAGTAGAAGGTTTCGATGAGGCCGAAGTCCCTTGGGAACTCCCTCTTCATCTGGTCTAAAAGAACGGCTCGATCAAGCGATATATCGACCCTGAGGTTAGGGAGAAGGATCTGGCATTTAAGGTCCGCTCTGTGAGTAAATTCTTCATGGGCGAAGGGGAGGTCCAAAAGGTGATAAACCCCCTCAACGACACCCCTGCTGACGAGGAGATCGGAAAGGTTGGAAAACCGTCGGAATCGATATTTCCTGTGAACGGAACCTGCCTTCACCTTCTCCTCCAATATGAGCACTGAAAAGCCCTTCTTGGTGAGAAGAGATCCCGCTAAAATCCCGCCGGCATTGGCACCGAGAATGACAACGTCCCATCTCCTCATCAGATCCCTTCATCCTTTTCGTTCAGGATTTCAACCTCCCCTAGCATCAATAAGGCAGGAGTGACCTCAATTTTCATATGGCCTTGCTTCAACCCGGTATCCGGCAAACCGCAGGATGGACCTCCCACGCTATCACTAACCCTTATTGAATCGGTCTCTTGAAATACCCTCAAAGATTCAGCCTCCATCCCCTTCATCAGATGAACTCCACCCTCTCCCCTTCCCCCTTTGCTTCGGATATCTCCCCGATCAGATAAGCCCTTTCCCCTAATTCGGTCAGTCGAATCAAAATACCCTCTGCTTCTTCAGTTTTAACCACGAGGATCATCCCAATCCCATTGTTAAAAGTCCTCCACATCTCCTCTTCTGGAATTCGGCCCTCCCTCTGCAGAAAGGAAAAAATGGGAGGAACCTGCCAGCTTCCCTTTCGAAGGGAGGCCTTATAGTTGGGAGGTAAAATCCTGGGAAGGTTTCCCTTAATTCCCCCTCCCGTAATATGAGCAATCCCCCGAATGCGAAACTCCTGCGTCAGGGGCATCACTGGCTTGGCATAGATTCGCGTTGGTTCCAAGAGCTCTTCCCCGATTGTCCGTCCCAACTCCTCAACCCAATCGTCCCCACGGAGATTGAGCTGATCGAAGACAATTTTCCGCACCAAGGAATATCCGTTGCTGTGGAGTCCGCTGGAGGCAAGCCCGATCAGCCTATTCCCCGCGGAAATCTCAGACCCGTCGATCATCTCCCCCCTATTGGCAATTCCCAGGACGAAACCCACCAAATCATATTCCCCCTGTCCATAGAACCCGGGCATCTCCGCGGTCTCCCCTCCGATTAAGGAACACCCCGCCTCTTTGCATCCTTTGACAATCCCCTCGATGATAGAAACGGCCTTTTCCAATTCTAATTTCCCCGTTGCGATATAATCCATAAAAAAGAGGGGCTGGGCTCCACTAACAATGATATCATTGACACACATGGCCACCAGATCGATTCCCACCGTATCATGCCGGTCGACCATGAAGGCAACTTTGAGCTTAGTTCCAACCCCATCTGTCGACGCTACGAGTACGGGGGCCTGATGTCCAATATGATCCAGAGAATAGCAAGCCGTGAATCCCCCTAACTTCGTGAGGACCCGGGGGCCGAACGTGGATTCGGCAAGGGATTTTATCCTCCTTACAAACTTTTCCCCCAAACCCACGTCCACTCCTGCTTCCTTATACAGCATCGGCACTTACCTCCTACAGACCTTCATAAGACATTGTTTTACGTGGCTCAATCTTAGATAATCTCTTGCCCGATGTCAAATCGTTTTGCACACGAATGAGAAATATGTTTCATATCTTTCCTCGAAAACCCCTTCCATACCAGCGAAGATGAAGTTTCCCCAAATCGTGATGTGTCGGGAAACCTCACCAACCATGCCAAAAAGCATGGTAATTGACTTTCTGAGGTATTTGTGATTAATTCAATATTTTGTATTGTGAGGGGTCAGATGGACCTGACAGATTTCCAGTACAGGCTTCCCCGTGATCTCATCGCGCAGTATCCATCGAGGGAAAGGGATCAATCCCGGCTGATGGTAGTCCATCGCGATACGGGTTCCCTTGAGCATCGAACCTTTTGTGATTTAGTTGATTATCTCGATGAAGGCGATGTTCTAGTCGTCAACGACACGAAGGTTTTAAAGGCAAAGCTTTTAGGGAGGAGAGAAACAGGGGGAAAAGTTGAAGTCCTGATCACCGAAAGGGTGGGAGATCGAACCTGGAGATGTATGGTCAAGAGGGCAAGATCCATAAGCTACGGTTCCAAGGTATTCTTCGGTGATGGCTTGAGCGGACAGTTCCTGGGAAGGGATGAAAGTGGGAGTTGGAGAATCGAGTTCCACTTCAAGGGGGATTTCTATGAGGCGATCGCTCAATGGGGGCAGGTACCGTTACCACCTTACATTAAGAGGGAGGAAACCCTCCCCCTCGACGAGGAGCGCTATCAGACAATCTTTGCCACAAAACCGGGCTCCATTGCCGCTCCAACCGCCGGCTTACACTTAACTCATTCCCTTTTGGAAAGGGTACGACAGAAGGGTGTATCCGTCGTTCCCATTACCCTCCATGTAAATGTGGGGACCTTTTCCCCCATTAGGACTAAGCGGGTAGACGATCATAAAATGGCTCCCGAGTATTTTGAGATAGACCCGCAGGGGGCTGAGATCATCACAATGGCGAAGGGGAAGGGAGGAAGGATTGTCGCGGTGGGGACGACTACCACTCGATCACTAGAATCCGCCGTCGATTCAAAGGGAAAACTTGGGGCTACCGCTGAATACGCAGACCTTTTTATCTATCCTCCGTATCGCTTCAGGATGGTGGACGCACTGGTCACCAATTTCCATCTTCCGGGAACCACTCTCTTATTGTTGGTCTCGGCCTTCGCTACCGGGGAACTTATCAAGAAGGCTTACGGAGAGGCCATCAGAAAGGAATATCGTTTTTTCAGCTATGGGGACGGAATGCTGATTCTCTGAATGGAGGGAAAAGGGGGTTGGCCTCAAGGGGGCCAGAGAGCCTTTGGCCGCCAAGAATTCATCTGGAAAAATGGGCTTTCAATTCCATCTTATTAAAACCGAGAAGGAGGTCGGGGCGAGGCTCGGGAAAATCATCACGGGTCATGGGGAGTTCGAGACCCCCGCCTTCATTCCCGTTGGAAGCCAGGCCACCATTAAATCCATGACCTCCGATGATCTGATTGAGATCGGGGTTGAGATCATCTCAAATAACAGCTACCATCTCTATCTGAGGCCAGGGCACCGAATCATCGAACAACTGGGAGGACTCCATCAATTCATGAATTGGAATCGCCCGATTCTGACCGACAGTGGCGGATATCAGCTCTTTAGCCTGGGCCAATTGAGGGAGATATCTACCGATGGTGTGATATTCCAATCGCACATCGACGGTTCGAGGCACTTTATCAGCCCGGAAATAGCCATCGAGATCCAGCGGTCCTTGGGAGCGGATATCATCATGAGCTTTGATGAATGCATACCTTACCCCGTTTCCTATGAATACGCTCAGCGCTCAACGACCTTGACTACGGAATGGGCGAGACAATGTAAGGAAGCCCATCGAGGAAATGGACAAGCCCTCTTCGGGATCGTCCAGGGGGGTATGTTCGAGGATTTGAGGGAAAAGAGCGCGAGGGAGCTCCGTGAAATCGGTTTCGATGGATACGCCATCGGGGGATTAAGTGTCGGTGAAAGCCGAGAGGTTATGTACCGCATGGTCAGCCATACGGCCCTCCTCTTGCCCCGGGAGAATCCTCGGTACTTAATGGGAGTGGGGAAACCCGAGGACATCATCAATGCAGTTAAGGGAGGAATCGACCTTTTCGACTGTGTCATCCCCACCCGAAACGCACGGAACGGGATGCTCTTTACCTCTTTTGGAAAGCTGGTGATTAAGAACGCACATCATGCCGACGACGAGCGGCCCATTGAAGAAGGGTGCGGATGCTATACCTGCCGTCACCATTCCAGGGCCTATCTGAGACATCTCTACATGGCCAGGGAAATCCTGGCTTTGAGGCTTAACACCATCCATAACCTCTACTATTACATACATCTGATCAAACAGCTGAGGGAGGCCATCCGCCGGAACAGGCTGCTCGATTTCTGTCAGGAATGGCAGAAGAAGAGGGAGGAGAAAGATGACCTGCAATGGGAAAATCCCGGCTAGGTAGCCTTTCATCACCATTACCGTCAACAAATAGATAGGAGGTCACTATGTTCGATCAAATCGCCTATGCAATGGGTGCCCCTGGGCAAGGGGGCCAACAAGGGTTCGGCATGTTCATTCCCCTCATCCTCCTCTTCGGCATATTCTACTTCCTCCTCATTCGGCCTCAGCAAAAGAAGACAAGGGAGCATAAGGATTTGTTGGGTAGCTTGAGAAAGGGCGATCAGGTAATCACGGCGGGGGGACTCTATGGCAGAATTACCGGATTGACCGACATCGTTGTCACCTTGGAGATAACCGAAAAGGTGAGGGTCAAGGTGGCCAGAAACCAAATCTCCACCAAACTCCTCCCACAATCGGATCGCTCTAAATAGGGGATTTCCCTCCAACTGATCAAGGCAATGGAAAGGAGATCGTCAATGAGAACGTATGAAACCATCTTCATCGCCCATCCAGATTTGGTTGAAGAGAAGGTAAAAGCCCTGATCGACAGGATGAAGGGGATTATCGAAAATCTGAACGGTCAGTTAATTAAAGTGGAGGAATGGGGTCGGAAAAAGCTGGCCTACAAGCTCAAGAAATCAACCAAGGGCTATTACGTCCTCATCCGCTTTGGGGGGAATGGTGAAATCCTCGTTGAGATTGAAAGAAACCTTCGCCTTTCCGACGCTGTCCTGAAATATCAATCGATCAGGGTGGATAAAAAGGCCTCGGAGGAGGTACAGCCGGAGGTCAAACCCCCGGTCCAAGAACCCCCAGAAGGTAGAAAAACCGAACTCGGCAAGGGCGATGGAAACGAAAAAGAGGTGGAAAGTTAGTGCTCGGATACAATCGAGTTATTCTGATCGGAAGCTTGACAAGGGACCCCGAAATCCGCTACAATCCAAAAGGTAACCGAGTGGCTAAGATCACCGTTGCCATACCGCAGGAACGTGATCTCAGGACGAGCTCCGATTACTTCGATGTCTTGATTTTCTTAGGGGACCAAAAGGATCCAACGGAAAAAGTGCGAAAGGGCCAGTGGGTTCTCATCGAGGGGAAAATGAAACAGAGGAGATGGGAAACCCCTGAGGGCCAAAGCCGAACAAAGGTGGAAATCATAGCCGATTCCGTTGAATACCTTGGGACATCTCCTGGTTAGACAAGCCGTGAACCATGGCCAAGGATGAATGAATGAGGAAACCTCTGAACAAGAAGCGAAGAATCTATATCAAGAGGAAGGTGTGCCGCTTCTGCGCCGATAAGACCCTCGAAATCGATTATAAAAACCCCAGGATATTGAGATATTTCATTACGGAAAGGGGCAAAATCATCCCCAGAAGGATATCGGGAAACTGCGCTAAACACCAAAGGGAGATTACAACCGCCATAAAGAAGGCCAGAAACATCGCCATCTTACCCTTTACAACGGTGATGAAATAACGGGGGGCACAGTTTCCCCTGGGATGAGCCCGTCAGGGTGAGTCTCCGTAACCCCATACAATACTTCATTGAGCTCAAGTAAAGGAGGCAATATGGAGATTATCCTCCTCGAGGATATCCCCTCCCTCGGAAAGGTAGGAGATTCGGTAAAGGTCTCGGATGGGTATGGCAGGAACTATTTGATACCTAATAAACTGGCTATCAAGGCAACACTAAAGAATCGAAAGAAGTTGGAACACGAAAAGCGCTTTGCCCAGGAGAAAACGGAAAAGGTCAAAAGGGATGCCGAAAAATTGGCCAATAGGATTGAGGAGTTCTCCTGCACCATCACCAAGCCCGTGGGCGAGAGCGGGAAGCTCTTTGGATCGGTCACTTCCAAGGAGATAGAACAACAGCTCAACGAGAACGGGTTCCAAATCGACCGGAAAAAGATAGAGTTGGAAGAGCCCATCAAAAACCTTGGGGTCTATACGATTCCGATCAGGCTCCATCCCGAGGTAACAGCCAACCTCAAGCTCTGGGTCGTCAGGGATTAATCACAGAGATGAACGAAAGCGGCGATTCGCTCCATAAGGTCCCCCCCCAAAATACCGAAGCAGAACAATCCGTGCTAGGCGGCATCTTAATGGAGAACGAGGCCCTCAATAAGGTGGTGGAAATCCTGAACTGCGAAGACTTCTATCGGGAATCCCACCGAAAGATCTTCAAGTCCATGATCAGTCTTTCGGAGAAGAATGAACCATCGGACCTCATCACCCTAACCAATGAGCTGAAATATGGAAACCTCTTGGAGGAAATCGGCGGCGCTTCCTATTTGACTTCGTTAATCGATTCCGTTCCAACGGCGGCCAACATCGAATATTACGCCAGGATTGTCAAGGAGAAGTCCATCTTGAGGAGATTAATCCAGGCGGCAACCGAAATCGTCACCCAGAGTTATGAGGACCGGGGAGATGTGGATAGCTTCGTGGATGATGCGGAACGGCTCATCTTCCAGATCTCCGAGCACAAGGTTAAGCCCTCCTTTTATCCCGTCAAGGATATCATCAAGGAGAGTTTCAAAACCATAGAAAGGCTCTATGAGAAAAAGGAACTTATTACGGGAATACCCTCAGGATTTAAGGACTTGGATAGAAAAACAGCAGGGTTTCAACCCTCGGATTTAATCATCGTAGCCGGAAGGCCCGGCATGGGAAAAACTGCCTTCTGCCTCAATGTGGCTCAATATGCCGCTATTGAGGGAAAAATCCCCGTTGCGATCTTTTCCTTGGAGATGTCCAAGGAACAATTGGCCCTTCGAATGCTTTGTTCCGAGGCGGAGGTTGAAGCACATAAGTTGCGGAGTGGTTTCTTGGGCGAGAGCGATTGGCCTAAGCTCACCCTGGCAGCAGGCAACATTTCCGAAGCCCCTCTTTTCATCGATGATACCCCCGCCATTTCAAACTTGGAGATCAGGGCCAAGGCCAGGCGACTGAAAGCCGAACATGGTTTGGGGTTGGTCATCGTCGATTATCTTCAATTGATGAGGACGAGAAGGGCAGAGCGCCGCGAGCAGGAGATTTCCGAAATCTCCAGATCTATGAAGGCTTTAGCAAAAGAGCTCTCCATTCCCATTATCGCCATCTCCCAATTGAGTCGAAAAACGGAGGATCGGCCCAATAAAAGGCCACAATTAGCCGACTTGCGGGAGTCCGGGGCCATCGAACAGGACGCCGATGTGATTCTCTTTATCTATCGGGAGGAAGTCTACAAGCAGGACACACCCAATAAGGGAATCGCCGAAATCATCATCGGGAAACAGAGAAACGGCCCTATAGGCAAGCTAGATTTGGCCTTCATCGATAAGTTTACCCTCTTTAAGCCCCTCTATCGGGGCGAGGAATACCCCGATTGAGCGGGGGCAGCCCAAACCCAACATATCTTCATCTTCTTGACCCGATGATTCTACGATAGGAAGGATAAATCAAGGCTATGAGCCTTCCCAACGCATTGACCCTCATTCGGATACTCCTCATCCCCCTATTCGTCATCTTTCTGATATCGAAATCGTTCCACAGCGCCTTAATCACCTTCGTCATCGCGGGGATAACCGATGGTCTCGATGGTTTCGTCGCCAGAATCTGGCATCAGCGGACGGACCTGGGCTCCTATCTGGACCCCATCGCCGATAAACTCCTCCTGGCCTCGGCCTTCGTTACCCTGGCTATTCTCCGCATCATCCCGAGCTGGCTGACGGTTATCGTTTTGAGCCGAGATGTGCTTATCGCCCTCGGCTTCTGGGTCCTGACCATGACAAACCATAAGCCCATGGTGAAGCCGAGAGTTACCAGCAAGATCACCACCGTTTTCCAGATTCTCACCGTCATCTGGGCGCTCCTTCCCCAGCACTGGAGGCTGAAGGGCCTCTTTTCCATTTTCATTACCTTGACGGCATTCTTTACCATCCTATCCGGGGTTCACTATATCTATATCGGCAACAAACTCCTAACCGAAAAATGAGGGAGGGACCATGTCGCGCATCGTACACGTTACCGGTCGTGAGATTCTCGATTCCAGGGGAAATCCCACCGTTGAGGTGGAGATTTCTTTGGAGAGCGGAGCGCGGGGAAGGGCATCTGTCCCATCCGGGGCATCTACGGGAGAGCATGAGGCCGTCGAGCTGAGGGACGGGGATCCCCATCGGTATCTGGGCAAGGGTGTGTTAAAGGCGGTCCAAAACGTGAACACGCACATCGGGTCGAAGCTCATTGGGTTGGATGCCCTGGACCAACCCTCCATCGACCGGATGATGATCCAACTGGATGGGACCCACAATAAGGGAAAATTGGGGGCCAATGCTATCCTGGGGACCTCATTGGCCTGTGCCGAGGCTGCAGCGGAGTTCTTGGGGATCTCCCTGTTTAGATATTTGGGAGGCATGCGCGGCCATACCATGCCGCTCCCTCAGATGAACATCCTCAACGGGGGAGCCCATGCCGACAACAACCTCGACATTCAGGAGTTTATGATTCTCCCCGTGGGGGCCACCACCTTTGCAGAGGCCCTCCGCATGGGCGCCGAAACCTTTCATCATCTCAAATCCGTGCTGAAAGAGGGGGGGTACAATACCGCGGTAGGTGACGAGGGTGGATTTGCCCCTGACCTTCCCTCCAACGATGAGGCGGTCGAGGTAATCCTGGAGGCCATTCGAAGGGCCGGATATCAACCCGGAAGGGATATATCCATGGCACTGGATGTGGCGGCCAGCCAGTTCTTTGAAAAGGGAACCTATGCCTTGAAGGCCGGCGGTAGCTCACCGAAAAGTCCCCAGGAGATGGTGGATTTATACGAGGATTGGGTAAACCGTTATCCCCTCCTTTCCATAGAGGACGCAATGGCGGAGGATGATTGGGAGGGCTGGAAGCTCCTCACGGAGAGGTTGGGGCGCCGAATCCAACTGGTGGGGGATGACCTATTCGTCACCAGCACGGAGAGGCTCAACAGGGGAATCGAGCAAGGAGCAGCCAATGCCATTCTCATTAAGCCTAATCAGGTGGGGACATTGACCGAAACCCTGGAGACCATCGAGAGGGCCGAGAGAACCCAATACGCCTGTATCATCTCTCACCGATCCGGAGAAACGGAGGATACGGCCATCGCGGATCTGGCGGTGGCAACCAATGCGGGACAGATCAAAACGGGAGCCCTCTCCCGTAGCGAAAGGATTGCCAAGTACAACCGCCTGTTGCGAATCGAGGAGGAGCTGGGAGAATGGGGGACTTTTCCCGGAATGAAATGCTTCGACTCCCTGGCATTGGGAAAAGTTTGAATT
>CBDUXJ010000034.1:0-14109 GCA_965371165.1 uncultured Syntrophobacterales bacterium
ATATAGAGTAGAAATTCCGGTACGTTTAATTCCCGCTCAGAGCTCGTTTTCTCAGCTTTTCAGAGACCTTATTTTTTCCCTTGACAAACAGTGGTCAACTTTGTATGTTTGACCGGGAAAAAGAAACTTTTCACATAATTTCTCCCGTTGCTATTGGGGGAGATGTCCATGTTGATCGATTATCTGTCCCTCCTCATATTCTTTGGAATCGCCGTCGCCTTCGGAGTTTTCGTCGTCATCGCCTCCTATCTCGTGGGTCAGCACAAACCGACCCCGACCAAGATGGCTCCGTACGAGTGTGGCGTAACGACCGTTGGCCCGTCAACACGACGAATCCCCATTCGCTATTATCTTGTGGCCATGATTTTTGTCTTGTTTGATATCGAGATTGTGTTCCTCTATCCCTGGGCCGTCGTTTTTCGTGACTTCAAGGCCGTCTCGGGCATACACATCTTCTTGGTAATGCTTGTTTTCGTTGGAATCCTGATCGTGGCGTACATCTACCTTTGGAAAAAGGGAGCACTGGAATGGGAATAGAGGTTTATTTGGGCAACACGGTTTTGATGAGGGGGCTCGATGCTCTGGTCAACTGGGGACGGAAGTCCTCTATATGGCCGGTGACCATGGGGCTTGCCTGCTGTGCCATTGAGATGATGGTTTCGGCTGCCTCGTGGGACATTGGCCGATTCGGTTCGGAGATTTTTCGGCCTTCACCCCGCCAGGCGGATCTCATGATTATTTCGGGAACCCTGACCAAGAAGATGGCCCCCCTGGTAAAGAGAATCTGGGAGCAGATGCCTGAGCCGAAGTGGGTGATCGCGTATGGTGCGTGTGCGTGTTCAGGGGGAATATTTAAGACCTATAGCGTGGTTCAGGGGGTTGATGAGATACTACCGGTGGATGTGTATGTCCCTGGATGTCCTCCGAGACCGGAGGCACTTCAACGGGCTCTGATGGAGATCCAGGAGAAAATCAAAACTGAATCCCTGCTCGATCGAAAAGACGTGAAGAGCGTTTTTGATACCCCATCATTTTAATCCCTGAATTGGAACTTAAGGGGTCACATCCCTCGGCAGGGCCTTGTCCGGCATATTTGTTTCGAGGGAAGGTTGTATTTTTTACCGTTTTCGGGGGCGGACGAATTCAGAGCCTCAAGCTCTCTGGTTGATGGATCCATGGCGGAAAGAGCATTGATTGAGAAGGTGAGACAAAGATTTCCATCGGGGGTACTGGATTCCCGGGTAGTTCGGGACGAGGTCACCCTTGTCGTCCGAAAGGATACCATTATGGAGATAATCCGATATCTGCATGATGACCTCGCCTTTGACCTGCTGACAGATCTCTGTGGCGTGGATCATTTCCCGGACCACCCACGGTTTGAAGTGGTCTACCATCTTTACTCGTTGAAGCAAAACGACCATGTGAGGGTTAAGGCTTCCCTGGAAGAGGGGGAGACAATCTCGACCGTTGAATCAGTCTGGAAAGGAGCCAACTGGTACGAGCGGGAGGCCTTCGACCTGTTTGGAATTGTCTTTGAGAACCATTCCAATCTGAAGAGGATTCTCCTTTGGGACGAATTTGATGGACATCCCCTGAGGAAGGATTATCCTACCGAGGGAAGGGATTTTGAAAAACCTATGATCCCAGATGGCTAGTGCTTTTCTGCACCGCTTCCTTTGCGGAGAGTCGCACGTCTAGATCAGCCGAAGAGGTGAAATAGATAAGCAATGGCGGGCTCCGGTAAAGCAACATTCATAACAGGTTCGAGCAGGGACAGAGAGAATGGCTGAAGAGAGAACAATGACCCTCAACATGGGTCCCCAACACCCGGCGACCCATGGTGTTTTGCGTCTCATCCTGGAGCTGGACGGGGAAATCGTTCGGAAGGTCACTCCGGTGCTCGGTCACCTTCATCGAGGAATTGAGAAATTGGCCGAGGTAAAAACCTACCACCAATGCATTCCCCTAACCGACAGGATGGATTACGTCAATGCCATGGGCCATAACCTGGGGTATGTTCTCGCCGTGGAGAAACTCTTGGGGATTGAGATCCCGAAGCGGGCCCAATATATTCGAG
Organism: uncultured Syntrophobacterales bacterium; assembly: GCA_965371165.1. Lineage (GTDB taxonomy): Bacteria > Desulfobacterota > BSN033 > WVXP01. Next base: position 2,078 of record CBDUXJ010000034.1, read on the forward strand.
TGATGTTGGCGGAACTCCAGCGGATTGCGTCTCATCTGATCTGGCTGGGAACCCATATTCTCGACTTAGGGGCGACAACGCCCATCATGTATTGTTTCAGAGAAAGGGAGGGCATCCTGAGGGTCTTTGAGGAGGTGGCTGGCGGTCGGATCACCCCGTCCTACTTCCGAATCGGCGGACTTCCAAGGGATCTGCCAAATGGGACTATCGATCTCATAAGAAATTTTATCGACGATTTCCCCAGACGGATCAATGAATACGAGACCCTCCTGACCAAAAACGTCATTTATCAGCGTCGTGCCAAGGGTATTGGTGTGTTATCCGCAGAAGATGCGATCAATTTTTGCGTAACCGGCCCGATCCTTCGGGGGTCGGGGGTCTCCTATGATGTGAGAAAGGCGACTCCATACAGCCATTATGAGGACTTCGATTTTGAGGTTCCATTGGGAGAGAACGGCGATGTCTTCGACCGGTACTTGGTTCGCATGGAGGAGATGCGCCAGTCCAGAAGAATCGTTGAGCAGGTTATTGAAAACCTCCCTGAGGGGCCTATCAAGGCGGATGCCCCAGGGATTATCTTGCCGGATAAAGAGGATGTGGAAAACAGGATGGACGCCCTGATCCGTCACTTCAAAATCGGGTCTGAGGGGTTTAAGACACCCGAGGGAGAAGTTTTCCAGAGTGTTGAGGCCTCGAAGGGGGCTCTGAGTTATTACATCATTAGTGATGGTGGCAACAAGCCGTTTCGGTTCAGGGTCAGGGCACCGAGCTTTGCCAACCTGAGCGCGTTGCCCAAGATGGTCGAGGGGCAGATGATAGCCGACGTGGTTGCGACCATCGGGTCTATTGATATCGTTCTTGGAGAGATCGATCGTTAGGGTTGGGGGGAGAGGAGAAATCACGGACTGGCAAGAGTCTATAGCTTTGGGATTCGATTACAAGCTGACCGGTGGTCACTAAATCCGAAGCACGAAATTCGAAGCACGAGACAATTTCGAAATCATAAATTCTAATGTTCTAAACCTTGTTTTGAAATTCTGTCATTTGGTATTTGAATTTGTTTCGGATTTCGATATTCGAATTTCGAGTTTGTCTTAGGTAGACTCTTTGCCTAAAGGCTATGGTTTTTCTCCATTCCCCAAGTGGGACAATAGAGGGCGCGCATCATGGCCGATATTGTTTTTTCCAGCTGGCAGGGACAGATTGTTGACAATCGCGGAAAATCGAAGGAGGAATTCGCAGAGGTTCCAGGATTGAATCTTCCCCTCGAGTATGACGGGGAGAATTGGATCAAGGCCTTCATGGGCTGGGATGGCCTTGCAATCAGGGATGCCGATGTTAATATCGTGGATATGTGCCGGGCATATATGGAGGCCGTTCAGAAGGAGTCCTGCGGGAAATGCATTCCCTGCAGGGTGGGAACCCGGGTGATCTTGACATCCCTCAAAAGGATCACCGGTGGCCGCGGAACCCGGACCGACCTGGACAGAATGGAATCCCTCGGGGGCATGATCCGGGAAAGCTCCAAATGCCAGGTTGGACAAACCGGCACCATCGCCCTGCTTCATTGCCTCCAGTATTTCAAAGACGAATTTCTTGACCTCATCAAAAACAAAAAGAGGATTCCCCCCGGAACGCACAAGACAAAGACGGTGGCCCCGTGTTCCAATGCCTGCCCTTCCCATCTCGACGTTCCGACCTATGTGGAGTATGTCAAGGAGCACAAGTTCGACGAGTCCCTCGATGTGATACGGAACATGACTTGTCTCCCGGGCACCTTGGGTCGGGTATGCATTCGGCCTTGCGAATCCAATTGTCGTAGGGCCAATCTGGACGAATCGATTTCCATCAAATACCTGAAACGTTTTGTGACTGACTGGGAGCTGGAGCGGCGACACGTCCCGCCTCTGAGGGACGCCGAAGTGAAAAAGGAAGATCCCGTTGCTATCGTGGGAGCCGGACCGGCCGGTCTGTCCTGTGCGTATTATCTGGCCAAGATGGGGTATCCCGTCACTGTTTTCGAACGCTTTGGAGCCCCAGGGGGCATGGCAGCCTGGGGGATTCCGGATTATCGTCTACCCCGGGATATTCTCAACCGGGAAGTGGAGATCGTCCAGGATATGGGGGTTGAGATTCGGTATACCACGGAGGTAGGCAGAGATATCACCCTGAAGGAAATCGCCCGGGAGTATAAAGCCATATTCATTGCTGTGGGAGCCCAGACCAGTACATCCATGAGAGTGGAAGGAGAGGACGCTGGTTACAGGGGGTTAATTCCGGGCGTCAGATATCTTCTTGAGGTCAACCAGGGAAGGGATCCCTATCCTGAAGGCAAGAAGGTTGTAGTAGTTGGCGGAGGGAACGTGGCCATCGACTGCGTCCGATCGTCATTTCGCATCGGCAAGTCAGATGTGAATCTGGTTTATCGGCGATCCCGTAAGGAAATGCCGGCCGATGATGTGGAGATCAGGGATGCAGAGGAGGAGCAGGTCAAGTTCCATTTCCTGTGCAATCCAGTGAAGGTGGTGGCCAAAGGCGGCAAGGTGGTCGGGGTGGAGTGCATTCGCATGGAGCTGGGGGAACCGGATGAGAGTGGTAGAAGACGGCCGATTCCTGTTCCCGGGTCTGAATTCTTCATCGAATGTGATATCCTCATTCCGGCCATTGGCCAGGGCATCGATCTCCGTTTTCTGGAGGGGATGACCGAAATCGAAACCACGAAGTGGCAGACCCTGGTGATCAATGAGGGGTCTTTTGAGACTTCCGCCCAGGGAATCTTTACCGCAGGTGACTGTGTGACGGGTCCTGATGTGCTTGTCAGGGCTGCAGGACATGGGAAGAGGGCTGCAGATAGAATTGACAGGTACCTGAGAGGAGAGCCTGTTGAGCCTCCCGATGAAGATCGGTTGGAAGACCTTATGGCCACAATCGGGGTTTACGATAAGGACGAGGATGTAGGCATGGCCGGGGGACAGGAGGGGAAACAGCTTGAGATGCTGGATCCCGAGGAGAGGCGGCACACCTTTGCCGAGGTGGAAATCGGGTTTCCCATTCCGATAGCAACGGGAGAGGCCGAGCGGTGTCTGCGGTGCTACAGGATCGGCATGGTGGCGCTGGGCCCTAAATCATAGGATCTGATCAAGCTAACGGTGAAGCCGAAGTCGGCACACTGGGGCGGTTTTCCCTGAGATCGAGGGCCGAGCGATGATTAACGTGACAATTGATGGGAGGCAGATTACTGCTCGAGACGGGGTAACCATTCTGGAGGCAGCCAGGGAGAATGGCGTCTACATTCCCATCCTCTGCTACCTGGCCAAGCTGAGCTGGCTTAAGTCCTGCCGGATGTGCATCGTCGACATTGAGGGCATCGAGAAGCCTATGCCCGCGTGCGCAACCTCGGTATCCGAGGGGATGATCGTTCACACGGGGACCGAACGTGTGGAGAAGATGCGAAGGGATGCCCTGAAGTTCCTACTGATCCAGCATCCCTTGGATTGCCCGGTCTGCGATGCCGGGGGCGAATGCGAGCTTCAGAACCTGACCTACCAGTTCGGGATCGACAGGCAGGACTATATTTCCGAAAGGGTTGAGCGGCCGGACGTTCCATACGGGACACCTCTGATCAAGCAGTGGATGGATCGGTGTGTTATGTGCTTGCGCTGCATCCAGTCCTGTATCGAGATTCCGGGATGTCATGTCCTGGATTTGGTCGATCGGGGGTTTGAGTCCCATGTCGAGGCGGTCAATCCCGATGCATGCATCTCGTGCGGTGAATGTCTCCATGTCTGTCCTGTGGGGGCCCTGACCGAAAACCTCAATCGCATCAAAGGTCGAATCTGGCAGATGGCTCGGGTGCAGACAACCTGCACCTTTTGCGGCTGCGGGTGTCAGCTGGACCTGAATGTCCTCCATGGCAAGCGCGTGATCGGAGTAACGAGCAGGGATGGTGTGGGGGTAAACGATGGAAGCCTCTGCGTTAAGGGACGTTTCGGGTATGACTACATCCATCATCCTGATCGGCTGATCCATCCTATGGTCAGAGAAAAGAAGACCTTTAGGGAGGCAACCTGGGAAGAGGCCCTCTCCCTGGTGTCGAAAAAGCTCAAGACCCTGAAGGAAAAATTTGGTGGAGAGAGCCTTGGTGCTATTGCCCCTTCAAGAGGAACGAATGAGGAGATCTACCTCCTTCAGAAATGGATGCGCCTTGTTCTGGGATCGAGCAATGTGGATAGCGGTGCACGCTTGGGAAACGCTCCGACCCTTGTGGGGTTGTCTGAGTCTTTCGGGTATGGGGCCATGACGAATGGATTGGATGGCGTTGTTGGTTCCGATGTGATCCTGGTGGTGGGGGCAGACCCCGATGAGGACAACCTGATTTTTGCCCACAAGATCCGTCGGGCCATTCAGACGAGCGATGCACGAGTGATTCTCGTGGATTCCTGCAAGACATCGCTGGAAAAATACGCAAATATCTGGCTTCGCCCGGTTCCGGGGAGCGACGTGGCCTGGATCAATGGATTGATAAAGACACTCATCGACGAAAACCTGGTGGATGGACGTTTTATCAAGGAGAGGACCCAGGGTTTTGAGGAGCTAAAAAAATCGGTTTCCTCCTATACCCCTGAATCGGTGGAAAAGCTCACCGGCATCCCAGCCGAGGAGCTCCGCAAGGCGGCGCGCCTTTTTGGTACAGCGCGAAACGCGGCCGTTGCTTATGGGTCGGGGATAACCCAACATCTGAGAGGAACAGATGGTGTCAAAGCCCTCGCCAATCTGAGCCTCGTAACGGGAAATGTTGGGAAGGAAGAGGGGGGGCTCTATCCACTGTGCTCCCAGAGCAATTGTCAGGGGTCCTTTGACATGGGCGGTCTTCCTGATTATCTGTCTGGATACCAGAGAGTAGATGATCCAGGAGTTCGTGAAAAATTTGAGAAAGCCTGGGGAGGGGAGCTTCCGCTGAAACCGGGGCTTTCCTTTGGTGAAATGTTCGATTCCATACAGGCTGGAAAGATCAAAGGCCTCATTGTGGTCGGGGAAAACCCCATGATTACCCTCCCCAATATAAAGCGCCTCGAGGCGGCCTTCAAGAGGCTGGAATTCCTGGTAGTCATTGATACCTTTCTGACAGAGACGGCCCAAAGGGCTCATGTGGTTCTTCCCGGTGCCACCTTTTCAGAAAAGGATGGGACCTTCACGAGCATGGAGCGGAGGGTTCAGCGGGTTCGTCAAGCCATTCCACCTCTGGGTGGGAAGGCTGAATGGGAGATCATCTCTGCCCTGGCTTCCCAGATGGGTCATCCAATGGACTATCATCAGCCGTCCGAGATCTTCTCGGAAATGGCCTCCCTAACCCCGCTTTTCCACGGGATAGACTACCAGGCTCTGGAAGACGGAGGGGTTCAGTGGCCGTGTCCCGATCCGGGGCATCCCGGGACCTCGGTCCTCTACACGGAGGGGTTCTTCGATGGGGGAGGTCGCTTTTTCCCCATCGAATATCGGGAACCAGAGGAGAAGCCTAGCGAGGGTTTCCCGATGTGGCTATCGGTAGGGGGAGTTCTCTACAACTACGAGATCGGAACGAAGGAAAAAAGGGCCCTCGGATTGGCAAAGTGGTATCCCGGAACAGCCCTTGAGATCCACCCGGAAGACGGAGCGCCTCTAGGGATTTCGGATGGAGATCGCGTCCGTCTGACTTCTCCCAGGGGTCAGATAGAAACAAAGGCCAGGATTTCAGATCGCATTGCCAGGGGAATGGTCTATCTAACCCCATCATTCTATGACATCGAGCTAAACGAGGTTCTTTACCCAGACTTCGATCCCCTTGCCGGGACACCCGAGTACAAAGCTTGTGCCGTGAAAGTGGAGAGGGTCTAGCATGGAGCTTCTTTATACGTTGATTGAGATTGTTGCCAAGAGCCTAGTGGTTTTCGTCATGCTCCTTCTCATGACCGCCTACAACACCCTGTTTGAGAGGAAAGTCCTTGGGCATATCCAGGTCAGATATGGTCCGAACCGGGTCGGCCCTTTCGGTCTTTTGCAGCCCATCGCAGATGGGATTAAGGCCTTTTTCAAGGAGGATCTAGTCCCAGCCCGGGCTGATAAGGTAGTCTTCATGCTTGCCCCGGCCATATCCGTGATTTCGGCACTCTCTCTGGCAGCGGTCATTCCCTTCAGTAATGACCTTGTTCTCAAGTCGGGACGGGTCATTAAAATGGTGGTGGCCGACATAGACATGGGACTCTTGTATCTCTTCGCCATCAGCTCTATGGGAGAATTTGGAGTGGTCCTGGGAGGATGGTCCTCCGGCAACAAATACGGCATTACGGGGTCTTTGCGCGCTGCGGCCCAGATGATCAGTTATGAGGTCTTTATCGGAATAGCCGTTATCGGAGTATTAATGATGTCCCAGACCCTCAATCTCAGGGAGATTGTATTGACACAGGCAGGAGGGTTCTGGCATTGGAATGTCTTTTTCCAGCCCGTCGCTTTTCTCCTTTTCTTTGTCGGGGGATTGGCGGAACTTGCCCGAGTGCCTTTTGACATGCCAGAGGCCGAGTCAGAGCTTGCCTGTGGATTCAACATCGAATTCAGCAGCATGAAGTTTTCCCTCTATTTTATCAGCGAATATGCCCATATGATCATCATGCCGGCCGTTGCTGTCACGCTCTTCTGGGGTGGGTGGCATCCGATTGTGCCGGCCTTGTCATTTATTCCGGGATGGATCTGGTTTCTGGGAAAGGTTTTTGTGCTGGTCTTTGTCTGCATCTGGATCCGGGCCACCTATCCCAGACTGCGGTATGACCAGATCATGAAGTTTGGATGGAAGTTTATGTTCCCTCTGGCCCTGATCAATGTGTTGGTTACAGGGGTTGTTCTTCTATTGAAGTAGTTCTCACCGGAGAGGTTATATAAGGCGGCAATAAAGGAATGGAAAGACGATGATAGTTCCCCTTTTGAAAGGTTTGGCCGTTACCCTCAAATACTTCTTTTCGAGGCCCTTTGCCATCCAGTATCCGGAGGAAAAGATCGAAATGACGGATCGATGGCGGGGGATTCATTATTTTGAAAGGAGAGAGGACGGGTCCACCAAATGTGTGGCTTGTGGCCTTTGCGAGGCGGTCTGTCCCTCTGATTGTATCTACGTGGAAGCAGAGGAATACGAGAACGGGAACCGGTTCCCCAGGGTTTATGAGATCGACGGGACGAGATGTATCTTTTGTGGTTTCTGCGAGGAGGTTTGTCCGGTCAATGCGATAAGAATGGGCAGGAACTACGAGTACGTGAAACATGAACGGTCCGACTGCATTTTCGATACGGTTTTTCTGATAGATCAAAAGAAGCAGAATCCCTGATTTCTCGAAGACGAATGACAAATGACAAAGCTCAAATTTCAAATTAATGACAAATGACACATAGGGAGTTGGTTGGCTTGGTGAATCGGAGATTCGTCTTTTGGTTTAACTATTTGGCTAGTCAAATATTTGAAGAGATTGAAACTTTTGGCATTTGGATTTTGAAATTTGAAATTAAGTAACGTGTCCCTCAATAGTTAGAGAAGTCTGAAGTCTCCTGCGTTTTACAAGGATTATTTTTATAACCTGTTGATCATATGGCAAATTTTACTTTTCATAAGCGAACACCATTGTCCCTTCGCTTCACTGCTTTCGAAGTGACCCTTTCGGGGTTCGCAGGCGGGGAATACTTACCCCTTCCAGCCTCTAAAGGGCTGGTCTTCCCCTTCCTGCTCACCCTCGATGGGTATCCCACTTCTTCAGCAAATTACGCTCATGGACAACGGTGTTCCCGTAGAAACTCAGGAAACTTCACTTAAAGAAGTAGATTTCTTTAAGAGGTTCTCCATGTTTACGCATAATATCAGCATCATCTTCCAGTGGTTGATTTTTCTTGGAACGGCCTCTGTTGCCATACTCGCCTCGATTCTCATGGTAACCCGGAAGAATCCGATTCACTCAGCCCTGTTCCTGATCCTCACATTTCTGTGTACTGCGATCCTATTCTTTCTTCTACAAAACCCCTTCATTGCCATCATTCAGGTTCTCGTTTATGCAGGGGCCATAATGATGCTCATCGTTTTTGTTATCATGCTCCTGGAGCTTGAAGAAGAACTACGGAGGCCTCTGAAGATCTCCTTCTCAAAGGGCGTCGGGGTTCTGACCGTTCTTCTCATCATGCTGGGCCTGTTTTTTGCTGTTTTCGGTGGGGCCAAGGGAGCCATCGGTGGATATACCCCCGAGAAGGTGAGCCAGCTGGGGTCGGTAAAGGTCGTGGGGAAGCTGCTCTTTACCGATTATCTCCTTCCCTTTGAGATCGTTTCAATTCTTCTGATTTCGGCCATCGTAGGGGCGGTTGTTCTGGGCAAGCAGAGACCGTCTGAAAGGGAGTAGTCGATGACAACCATACCCTCTATTCCGTCGGCTGCCTATCTGATTGTTGGAGCCATCCTGTTTGCCATTGGGGCTATTGGGGTATTGACCAGGAGGAATGGAATCATTGTCTTTATGTCTATTGAACTGATGCTCAACTCAGTCAACCTGAGTTTGATTACCTTCTCCCATGCTCTCAATTCCATGGATGGCGTTTTGTTTGTCTTTTTCATTATGGCCGTGGCGGCAGCCGAAGCTGCCGTTGGGCTGGCCATCTTTGTGCAGCTTTCCAGGACTAAGGAGACCATTAACGTAGATGAGATTAACCTGATGAAGTGGTGATTTCATGCCGTATGCGTGGTCCGTGATCGCTCATTCTTCAAATGGTATAAATATGTTTCCAGACACGGACTGGGCTCGCGGAATTTGGTTTTTTCGAGGAGCTGGCGATGCTTGATTACGTTTGGTTAATTCCACTTTTCCCCGCTATCGGTTTTATCATCAACGGTCTGATGGGGAAGAAGATCGCCAGAAGGCTCGTGGGCTGGGTTGGCTGTTCGGCCATTGGTTTATCCTTCTTCTTTTCCATCCTGCTATTTTTTGAGCTCATCCAACTTCCTCCAGCAAGTCGGCATCATGAGGTGGAGATCTTCGAATGGGTCGTATCGGGCGACTTTCGGACGGTGATCGGATATCAGGTTGATCCCCTTTCCATCCTGATGGCGCTGGTGGTTTCAGGAGTGAGTTTTTTCATCCATATTTACTCAATTGGCTACATGCACGGAGACCCCGGGTATCCACGTTACTTCACCTATCTCAATCTCTTTGTGTTCATGATGCTCAACCTTGTTTTGGCCAACAATTTTCTGTTGATGTTCGTTGGTTGGGAGGGGGTTGGGCTCTGTTCCTATCTGCTGATCGGCTTCTGGTTCGAGAAGGATTCAGCCTCCAACGCGGGCAAGAAGGCCTTCGTCGTCAACCGCGTGGGGGATTTCGGGTTCCTCCTGGGAATTTTCCTGATTTTCACGAGCCTTGGGACACTGGATTTCACCGAGGTCTTCCAAAGGGCCCCTTCCTTGGAGACAACCTTGGTGACGACCATTGCCATTCTCCTTTTAATCGGTGCAGTGGGAAAGTCGGCCCAACTCCCCCTTTACGTATGGTTGCCCGATGCCATGGAGGGACCTACCCCTGTTAGCTCCTTGATCCACGCAGCTACCATGGTTACGGCAGGTGTCTACATGATCGCCCGCTGCAACGTGCTCTACAGCATGGCACCCATTGCCTTGACCATTGTGGCCGTTATCGGTGTGGCCACAGCCATCTATGCGGCTTCGATTGCGTTAACCCAAAACGATATCAAACGAGTTTTGGCCTATTCGACCATTAGTCAGCTGGGATATATGTTCCTTGGGGTTGGTGTTGGCGCATACAGCGCCGGGATGTTTCATTTAATGACCCATGCCTTCTTCAAGGGCCTCCTTTTTCTGGGGGCGGGAAGCGTCATGCATGCCATGAGCGGGGAGTTGGATATGCGGAAAATGGGAGGGCTGAGGAATAAAATCCCCCTTACCTTCTGGGCCTTTGTCCCCGCGACCTTAGCCATAGCAGGGATCCCTGGCTTCTCAGGGTTCTTCAGCAAGGATGAAATCCTATGGCAGGCTTACAGCAGTCCCCACGGCCATCCCTTGCTTTGGGCCGTTGGGGTTATCGCCGCCGGCATGACGTCCTTCTACGTGTTTAGGCTCCTGTTTATGACCTTCTTCGGCGAATGTCGGGCCCCAGAGGAAGTGAAGAAACACATCCATGAATCACCCAAGGTAATGACCATTCCCTTGGGGGTGTTGTCCATCCTCTCCATTATAGGGGGGTACGTGGGGATCTCCCATGTTTTCTGGGGAGGTTTCAACAAGATCGGGGAGTTTCTCGCCCCCGTAGTGGGGGGCCATGGAGATGCCGCCCAGGGGCAGGCCGCTTTATCCCTTCAGAAATTGGCCTACGCAGCCGAAGGGGGCGGCGCAGGGGCGGCGCAAGGGGCCCCTCCCCCTTCGATGGAGTTGATCCTTCTGGCCATCTCCATCATCATCGCACTGACCGGGATCTTCATCGCCTACGTCTTCTATATCAAGAGGCCCGAACTTCCAGCTCTTTTGGCTGAAAAGGGAAAAACCCTTTACACCGTATTGGTCAATAAATACTTCGTGGACGAGATTTACGGGTTCTGCTTCGTCGATTCCCTCAAGACACTGGGGACCGGTTTTTGGAAGGGCTTTGATGACCTGGTCATCGATGGAGCGGTAAACGGTGTGGCTCGTACGATTATGGGATTGGGCGGGGTTTTAAGGAAGATCCAAACGGGTTTCGTGCAGAGTTATGCCCTTTCCATGATCATCGGGGGTGTTATCGTTATCGGATATTACGTGGTCAGGGTGATTTTCTATTGAGATGAGGGAGTGAGATCCATGGATCATCTCTTATCGATAATCATCTTTTTACCCATTGTAGGGGCGATTGTCCTTTTGTTCGTTAACAAGGAGAATCACTCCGCCATAAGGGTCGTAGCCTTCATTTTTTCCCTGGTGGAGTTCATCATTTCCCTCCCCCTGTTCTTCTCTTTCGATCCAGGGAAAGTGGGGATGCAATTCGTCGAGAGGGCTCAATGGGTTCCGGAATATGGGATCAGTTACCACCTGGGGATCGACGGGATAAGCCTATTGCTCGTCCTTCTTACGACCTTTTTAACCGTTCTCTGCATCCTCAGTTCCTGGAGCGCCATAACCGTGAGGGTGAAGGAGTACATGATCTCCTTCCTCCTTCTGGAGACGGGAATGGTGGGTGCCTTCGTTGCGCTGGATCTCGTCCTGTTCTACGTCTTTTGGGAGGTGGTGCTCATCCCCATGTATCTTCTCATCGGGGTGTGGGGTGATCCCAGGAGGCGGATCTATGCGGCCATTAAGTTTTTCATTTATACTATGGCCGGAAGCGTTTTCATGTTGGTAGCCATACTGGCCCTCTACTTCATCAACCTCAAAGCCACAAGGATCCCAACCTTCGACGTCCTGGAGCTCTACAAGACGGTCATCCCTGTGGGAACGCAATACTGGTTGTTCGCAGCCTTCGCCTTGGCCTTTGCCATCAAGGTTCCCATGTTTCCCTTCCACACGTGGTTGCCCGATGCCCATACTGAAGCCCCTACGGCAGGGAGCGTCATCTTAGCCGGCGTTTTATTGAAAATGGGAACATATGGGTTTATCCGCTTTGCAATGCCCCTGTTTCCCAACGCGGCTATGGCCTTCCTCCCTGTGATCTGTATATTGGCCATCATCGGGATCATTTATGGAGCCTTGGTATCGATGATGCAGGTCGATCTCAAGAGGTTGGTCGCCTTTTCCAGTGTTAGTCATCTCGGTTACATAATGCTGGGATTGTTCGCCCTCAACATGCAGGGCGTCGAGGGGAGTATTTATCAGATGCTCAATCATGGGGTGAGCACGGGCTCCCTCTTCTTGCTCGTGGGCATGATATATGAGAGGAGACATACCCGGATGATCTCGGACTTCGGGGGATTATCCAAGGTCATGCCGGTTTTCGCGGTTATCTTCATGATCGTGACCCTGTCCTCAATTGGGCTCCCCGGAACCAACGGAT
>CBDUXJ010000035.1:0-13975 GCA_965371165.1 uncultured Syntrophobacterales bacterium
ATTCCTCAGGATTTGCGCGCCTTGCATCTGGATCTTTTTTCTTTACCGTCTGATTTAGACTTTTTACGAAATCATCATAATTAGCCCCGCAAAACTAATTGAAGGATATCCTTTATCCCCCCAGGGGCTTGGGTGAAGGGAACTGGGGTGAAGGAGAGAATGAAGAGGGAAAAAACAACACCCCCCAGGATCTTTCTCTTTAAATCCAGTGGGGTAACGTCGTCCAAGGGCGGAGGATGGCGAAAGCCAAACAGGAGCACCAAAACGATCATGAGAATCCACCCTACGTAGAAGAACAAACTGATTCCCATCCAAAGCGTTATGGTCAAACCGAATATGATTTTGCTTTTCCTGCCGAACAGGGCATAGGTAATATGCCCGCCGTCCAATTGGCCAACCGGGAGAAGGTTTAATGCCGTGACGAATAACCCCACCCAGCCTGCATAAGCAATGGGATGAAGGACTAGGTCATAGCCCTCTGGCAAATCGCCAAGGACGGCTTTCTCCACGAGGACGAAGAGCAGTGAATCCCCCAGGTGGAAGAGATTATCCTGGGTCTGGGCCAGAAGAACCGGCTTGGAGAGGAGCAATCCAATAATGATGGCGGGAAGGGTGAAGAGCAACCCCATCAGAGGTCCTGCCACCCCGATATCGAATAAGGCCCTTCGGGACCCCATCCTCCCCTTCATCTTTATGATGGCCCCGAAGGTGCCGAAGGGAGGAATGGGAACGGGCAAAAAGTAGGGCAGGCTTGCCGGCACCCCGTGCCTCCTGCTCATGGCGAAATGTCCCATCTCATGGGCAAGAAGGATGGAGATCAACGATAGTGAATACCAACCCCCCCCGATCAGATAAGTGGAGACGACCGTCAGGGCGAAGAGCAGGATGTTCAAAGCCTTTCCCCTCATCTTCACCCCTTATTTCCTCTTTCGTTTGTGTCGGGTCTTATCCAGGAGCTTTTTGTGTTTATGCTTTCGAATCTTCTTTTTTCGCTTTTTGACGACACTCCCCATTTTCGATCCTTTCCAGACATAACTGTGAGATTACCCCCGGGAGTGAACAATCCCCGTTCCCCCTCCCGGGGTGATTTCCCTCGGTTGAAATCCGAGGTTAATGGATGGTCAATCCACGATGACGTTGGTCTGGGTCCTCAGCACCCCGGATATGTTCTGGATCTTGCTGACGACGAAGTCACCCAGCACGTTGACATCGGAAGCCTCGACAAGGGCAATCACGTCATATGGACCCGTGGTGGCGTTGGATCGTTGAACTCCAGAGATCCGCCTCACCTCCTCGGCGACTTCCCTTGCAGCCCCCGCCGTACATTCGATAAAGACATAGGCTGATATGGGCATAGCGAACTCCCCCTTTCCCATGGAAGCCCATGGGACGAAGGCCTCCCCAAAATATCACCTATTTCCCCTCCAATTTACCGGGTAGCAGTAAAAAGAGGGCGAATGTGATTGCAAAAAGAAGACATGTATCGGTAAATCGCAAATAAGCGCTGGGAGTAAACCCAACCACTATAGTTCCCGCCAATCTGCCTATAATGCCAATAACGATGCTGATCACTGCTACAACAGTGGCAATAGCCATGAGGACCTGCATGAATTTCTGCATCAACCCTTCACCTCCCTTCCATCGGGCCAAGGGATGATCCTACCTCACCACCTTGAGCTCCTTATTCCCCATCGAATCCAGGGTTTGATGGAGCAACCTCTTAACATCTTTCCCCAGATCCCCCTCCTCCTCAACCCGGTAAATGGCGCACTTGACCGATTCATACGCTTCGTACAGCAAGAATCTCCTGATCACCTCCTGTATCTTTCGGCTCTCCGACTCCTCCCCATGGGCAAAGGACATGCGAATCTCATCGTCCCCATATTTCTCGAAGACATCTCCCTCCTTGAGACGGATACCCCTCTCGTAAATCTCCTCTATGGAGGCCTTATCCCCCCTCAGGAAGACGACTGAGATGGAATGATAGCCACCCTCCTTCAGGCCCAACAATTTCAGCCCTTCCTTGAACTTGAGGTTGTTCTCTTGGCTTCGATAGAGAACCTGAGGTCTCCTCGGCTCCTGTGCCGACTTCTTCTTCAACCTCTCAATAGCCCTGAGGTTGAATTCGAAGCTGGAGTAATAGTTCTTAAACGCGAACCCCAATTCATCGATCTTCTTGTCCCTCAACGGGTCCCTCCTGGTAGCTCTTCTATATTTTCCCTTCAGTAACTGCTGGACAGCCCTGATTTCCGCCAATCGATCCTTGACCTCCCTGTATCGGCGCTTCACCCGGGAAACGACATCCGGCGGAAAAGGCTTTTCCGGAGCGACCATTCTACAATTATCCCGAAATTCATCGTAAATATCGCTCAAAAAGCGGCAGTTCATATCGATATTGTTTTCCAAGCTCATAACATATCGCCTAATCTTTAAATCTTCCATTTCGCCAGCTCAATCTTACCCTAATTCAACACAATTATACCATACGAAGATTTTTTTCAAAATGAAATCTCCCCTGAAGTTACCTGTTTTTCTTGGGGGACTCCGTTGTCCCTGAGCGTAATCTTTTGGAGAACTGGCATGATGGATTGCTGGAATAGTGGGTATCAAAAGCGGAAAGAATGGAGTGATGGAATGGTGGGAAAAAACAAAGTTTTTGTTTTCATTGCTCTCAACCCATCATTCCAGTATTCCATTATTCCAATATTCCAGATCTTGCCGAGGGCCTAACCCTCTAGGGAACAGGATTTCACGAGCTATGGCGCTGTGGCACTATCGGGAAATAACCTTTCAGGGAGGCTATACTGAGCGGAAAAAGGGCTTTAGCCCGCAGAGGGAAAAAAGAAATGGTGGGAGAGACCTGAGGATCCCTCTCCCCTTTTTTCCTTTGACGGCTTCGTAAAAAGTCCATCTGCGGCGTTGCGCTTCATCTTTAGTCATTGCGGCGTACTGGTGAATACGCCTCATTCCTAAAGACTCGCGCGCCTTGCATCTGGAGATTTTTACTGTGCCGTCCGATTTATGACTTTTTACGAGACCTTCTTCCTTTAGCCCGGGAAGAGTCGGTGGGCCTTCATGAGTTTATCGCGTATCGGCTGATCGGCTTCCGGCATGGAAAGCCCTTTGAGCTCCTCCTTTCCCACCCACCGATACTCATGACATCCCAAGGCTTTCGGAGTCCCCTCCTCCAATTCGCACCGGTAACCAAGGAGCAGAACAGGATATCTCTCATATCGATGGTACACCACCTCCAAAATTTCCCCCACCCTGACCTCGATATCCAGCTCCTCCAAAAGTTCCCTCTTCAAACATGCCTTGGGATCCTCACCCGATTCCATCTTCCCTCCGGGAAACTCCCAGAGAAAGGCCCTATGGGATTGGGGGGTACGTTTGGCTACCAAAACCCTGCCTTTTCGGATAACGATTCCGGCGGTAACAATTTTGAGGTCATTCATATGTGCAAATGTGTACTCTTTTCGGGAAACCTCCCTTCTATGGCGATTTGATTTCGACCATTCCTCTTTGCCCTATAGAGGGCCTCATCCGCTGATCTGATCAAGTCCTCCATGGTCCCCATGCCATCGGCTCGGCACGAACCCCCCATGCTGACGGTGATCTTCCCCCTGGGCTGTAACTCCTCATTGGGAAACGGGGTCTCCTCGATGGTCCTTCGAATCCTTTCGGCAACCTCCTCCATCTGGACCAAGTCCGCATGGAGCAGGATTATCGCGAACTCCTCGCCCCCATAGCGGCCGACGATATCCGTCTCCCGGGTAGCTCCGTCAATCAGTCTTGCGACCTTCCTGAGGGCGTCATCCCCGGCTAAATGGCCGTTGTTATCGTTGTAAACCTTGAAGTGATCGATATCCAGCATGATCAATGACATGGAAAGCCCGTACCGCTTTGCCCTCTCGAATTCATAATGGAGGCGGCTTATGAGATAACGATGATTATAGATCTGGGTTAGATCATCGGTTATGGAAACCTCCTCCAGTTTATCCATGATAGCCCTCAACTCACGGGCTCTTTCCTTATACAGCTCTTTGAGAGCCAAGAGTTCCCGATTATACCTCTCCAATTCCCGATTCTTCTCCTCCCAGCGGCGCTTCCACTCACCAATCTCCTTCTCCTTCGTGAGGGCTCCCTCTTCCAGCCTCCGAATCTTTGCCTCAAGGACCTCGTAATCAGCCTCTTGGGTCATTTCCCCCTCGATGCACTACTGCAATTGCCCAAGCAGTCCAAGAATGCCAGAAAGGATCAGGTAAAGGGCGACGAAGATATTGAGCAGTCTAGGGATTACCAGGATAAGGATACCGAGGACCAATGCGACCAAAGAGAGCAATATACCCGGATTTCCACCCAATAACATTCCGATTCACCTCCCCCTCTGGATATGGAAAAACCCCTTCCCTTAGAGGCTTCGACCGATGGACGAGCGCATCCGTTGGAGGGGATATTCCCGGCCCAGTATGGAGGACAGACGATATGAATCTCCCCTCTGCCCCAAAATGGTATCGACCCTCCCCTGCATCCTTTGCAACCTCATTTCCCCGAAGGGCTTAACCTCTCTCAAATCTGGGCTGAGTGCATCGGAGGGGTTGAAATCCTGGAGGAGGAGCCTTCTCATCCCCACGAGCTGAAAGGCTGCCTCGTAAACCTGTTCTTCCGTAAGGAGGGTGGGGACTACCGTCATCCGGAAGCTATAATCAATCCCCCCACTGGCCAACAGGGAAATGCTCTGCCGGATCGCCGAAATATCCACGGGAACACCAGCACATCGCATGTAGGACCTCGGATCCAAGGGAGCTTTGATATCCATGGCCACGCAATCCACCAGATCCCTCTTCATAAGTTCCTTGATCCGGCCGGGAAAGGTTCCATTGGTATCAAGTTTGATTGCCCACCCCTCCCCCTTTATCCCTTCCAGCAAAAGCGGTAGGGTAGACGTCAGGGTTGGCTCTCCCCCTGTAACGCAGACACCATCAATCCACCCCTTTAACCCTTTCAGGCGCCTCAAAATGTATTCCAGGGAAATGGCCTCTAACCTCTCGGGATTGATAACCAAGGGATGGTTGTGGCAGTAAGGACATCTGAAATTGCACCCGGGAAGGAACAGAACCGCTGTCAACTTCCCCGGCCAATCCAGGAGCGAGGTCTCCCAAAAACCCTTGATTTGTAACTTCATCCTCTCCCCAATCCATCATGAGGAAAAGAGCCCGTGACCCCCAACACCTCTTCGATCTCTTGTGGAGTTGGGACGGTACCCCTCCATGCCGCCAGCTCATTATCCTCCCCATCCTCCACGATGATGGTGGGGGTAGCCATCACCCCGTAAAAAGCCGCCTCCGCAAGCCCCTCGATGGTCCCCATATCATAGTCAATAACCTTCACCCCCTCCATCCTCAAACGATTCCCAACCTCCCTGGTAGCAGGACATTTCGGACACTCTCTTTTCGTGAAGATCTTGACCTCCCCCATCTCTCCTCCTTTCTCGACCGAAAGGAGTCGCCCCAAGTATAGAGACTTCTCCTAATGATGATATCGTCAGGACTTGGTGTGGTCTCTGAATCAGAAAAACCCTTATCCGTTTATCCATCCAATTGGTGCGATCCTTAGTGCTTCGATTCGCCCAATTATGCCGATATCAATGCAACCATCTCCCTTTCGTGGCTCCCATCTCTCCCTTCAACCCTTAGAAATCCCTGGTTTCTGTATCGATCGTGGAGCTCACCAATCTTTCCCTTGTTCCAGCTGGAAATCCTGGTAAAATACCCCGTAATTCGGGTGATTCCGTCCACATCCCCCGAACCACAGTAACTACAGATCCCCGCAAGGCCACGGCTCGTCCGATGGCAGCGATTGCAGGTGGTGAACTCAGGGCTGAACGCGATCTGATCGTTTTGGGTATGCTTGAAGGTTTTCATCACGAAATTGGCCAGGGATTCCCTTGAGGGTTTGGCCTCCCCCAGCCAGATATGGGTGAGGGCTCCCGCTTCAATCAATGGATGGAAGAGACCCTCCTGCCTTACCCTCTCGATGGGGTTCATAACCGCCCCGTTATTGACATATGTGGAATTGGTGTAATAAACCTCTCCCTGGGGAATATCTCCCTTGACGACATGGTGGGCCTTCTGCCAGTGATATTGAAGATCTAGTTTGGCAAATCGATAGGCCGTGCTTTCCGCCGGTGTCTGTTCCAGGACGAAATGCATTCCATGCCTTTCCCTCAACTGATCCGCCAGGAGCTTCATATGAGCGATCACCTTCAATCCGAACTTGAATGCCTCCTTGGATTCCCTCATCTGTTTGCCGGTGTGGATCTGAACCAGCTCATTCAGCCCGACCATTCCGATGAGGTAGCTGGCCCGGTGCATTCTCAAGTAGGGCGATCCATCCCGTTCCATGGCCAGAAGGGCCAGGGGACCATTCTCGCCGTGGGAAAGGAGTTTTTCGATGAAAGCCTTCTTCTCCAGGTGGGCCCTGACGGCTACATCTATGAATTCCCCAACCTTTTCGAAGAGTGACCCGTCATCTCCCCCCGAGAGATAACCAATTCGGGGGAGGTTGAGAGTTACATTCTGCAGGGCACAATATCGCATCTTCCATGGCTGCTTGGCATCCTCCAAGTCGGAGGCATCCAATTTGAAGCTGAGCCGACAGCATTCGGATATCTTGGCCGTTTCACCCCGATCGAAGACGAAGTAGGTGTTTCCCTTCTCGCTAGCCACGTCGCAGATGTGATGCAAAAAATCTCGGTGTCCCCGCGTCCTGAAGAACTTCTCAGTGATGTGCACGAGGGGTTTGGGAAAGAAGAAAGGTCTGCCAGAACCGTCCCCCTCCCTGAACACTTCGAAGAGAAACCAGGCAAATCTCTGGGCCTCATGCTCATATTGGCTGTAGGTCTTTCCGGTATATTCCCCCATCGGCCCGATGGCCGGCACGTCTTCAAAATGCCGCGGAACTTCCCAATAGAGGTTGAGGTCGGTGAAGATGGCCTGGCCACCCCGAGCCACGGCCTGCTGGGAGAACTCGAAGATCATCATCTGGGCCAATTGTTTGACCTCCTCATCCCTCATCCCTACCAGGTAGGGGGCGAAAAAGAGGTTCACCGCGTCCCAGCCGATGGCCCCGGCAAAATGGCTCTGCAGGGCTGCGGCAAATTTAACCATGTGGGCCAACAACACCTCCGCGTGTTTGGCCGGTTTGGCTATGGCGATGGAATTGGGAAGGCTTAACCCGAACCGTTTAATATATTCCAGGGATTGTCCAGAACAGTATGGCCTATCGATGAACCCCAGGTCATGGAGGTGAATATCCCCTCGCATATGGGCGTCGGCGACTTCCTCGGAGAAGACGGAAAGCAGGGCGTACTCCTTTTTGATCCTTTCCGCCAAGGTGAGGTTGGTGGCTTCAGGGCCATGAGGGACATTGGCGTTCTCCTTGTTGGGATGAAGGATCAACTGATCCACGTCGTAAAGGGGCATACCCAACCGCGTATGCCTCTTGCGCACTTGCTCCAATCCCCTCTCGGTCAATTTCGCGTCCACCAACTCCCGGATGAGGGGGGAGGTCACCCTGGAGATATTCGATGAGGAAATGAGTTCCTCTACCTCCCGGCTGATCTCTTGGGCAGTGACCACATCCACCTCCGTCTCCCTTATTAGTGCATCGACGATCCTCTGGCGATCCCAATCCGAAAACTGTTCATCCGAGGTGCGGACAAAAAGCGCCATATCCGTGGTCTCGTTATCCCCCCTCAAAGCCTTACCCTCTTCGATCTTCTCCATAACACCTCCCATGGCATCTCCCTTCTACCTGGTGATGATACTGATTATATAGGAACTCACGGCTATGTCCTGGCTGGAACACACCAACTGGAATAGTAGAATAATGGAATATTGGAACGATGGGTTGAGAAGAGTCAAAAAACACTAGGTGCTTCGCCCCCTCCCATTATTCCACCATACCAATTCTCCAAAAGATTGGGTTCATGGGCAACGGTGTACTCTAGAAACTCAAGAAGCATGAATCTTCTATATGTTGTATTATTTCTCTTAAATACTACAATATATAGGGTTTGTCAAGGAAAAAATGCAAAAAAAATTATTTCATGCTTTCCAGTAGTTGGGGCAATATCTGCCCGGATTTTCCGAGGATCGATTCGTCCACCCATCCGGAAATGGGCGTTGGCTCCACATTGATCTCCGCAATGAATGCCCCTCCATTCCGGGCTATGGTGGGAAACGAGGCCACCGGTTGGACGACGGCGGATGTTCCAACCACCATCAGGCAATCACATTCCTTCAAAGCCATGTAGGAGTCGGCCAGGTCTTTCTCCGAAAGGGATTCCCCAAACCAGACCACGTCGGGGCGAAGAAGGGCACCACACTCGCACCGGGGAGGAATCTCCTTCAAGGGGACCTCGTTATTTGAGGAAACCTTTCCCTCACCCATGCACCGAACCCTCCAGAGATTCCCATGGATTTCGATGAGCTTCCTGCTTCCGGCCCTTCTGTGGAGTCCATCCACATTTTGCGTAATCAGGAAAAACTCTTCAAAGAGGCCCTCCATCGCGGCAATGGCCATGTGTCCCGCATTGGGTTCCTTTCCGGAAATCAATCGCCTCCTCCAATCGTACCACTCCCAGACCAATCGGGGATCCCTCTGAAAGGCCTGGGGAGTAGCCAGATCCTCGGCACGATATCGCCTCCAGAGTCCATTGGACCCCCGAAAAGTGGGGACCCCGCTTTCGGCCGAGATCCCGGCCCCGGTTATCACCACGAGCCTCTTCGCCCCCCTGAACCTTTCGATCATCTTATTGGAAAAAATCATCGGCCTCGCCCTCGGGGAATCCACTGGGCTCACGACTGCCCGAGTCAGCGTCCCCTCGTCCCTTTCCCATGGGGATGATGTGTAGGGGGGTCTCGAAAACCCTCCTAATAATCCCTATCAGCCCCTTCTCCATTGATTTTAGGGGGATGTGCCTCACCTTTGGATTGGAAAAATCACCCTTCACTTCAACGTAGTAGGCAATAATCGACTCATCCTCTCCCGCGAGAATCCTTCCGACCACGGGCACGTTGCTCACAATCGTGTCGACGGTCCCCAGGGGACGGAGGCCCACGGTTAAATCGAGGGCCTCACGGGCGATGTCCGCCTCTCCGATGACGCTGATCTTCATAGCATCGCTGTCCACCAGGAGGTTGTTCGTCCTGGCGATCCCCTCGGCGATCCCAATGTCCCCGCTGATCCTATTGTAGGGAAGGCCCTCGCCGGTCAGCCCCGGAAGTTTCCCCTTGAATAGTTGGAGGACGTTGAACAACGAGAAGACCTTGGAGAGGAGGCGAAAACGTCGAATCCTTCCCTTTTCCATTCCAACCCTGAGCTTTCCCTCAAGGGATCGCCTCAATTCCTTTTCATTATGACCCCTTCCCATAAGGTTTCCCCATAGGCTGAAGGCCCCGGTAATCCAAACCCGCTCCTCCAGGCCAAGATCCCTGAAGAACCGGCCGGCATCCACATGGCTCAACTTTGGGTTCAATGCAAAGGCCACTTCACCTTTCTTGGCCAGATCCACCCAGGCCGTCAGGTCAACCTTTCCCCCTTTCACCTCGCAATTGAACCTCTCCAGGCTAAGCCTCCCCTCGGCCACGGTGATATCGGCTGTGAGGTTTGAAAAGTCCGTATAACGCCATTTCCCCTCCTTTACCCGAAGAGCGATTCCTCCAAAATCGGGAAGGGCGACCCCACTTTTCCAAATCCATTCCTCCTTCCCTCCCTTTTTGAGCCTAAAATCCCCTATATCCAGGCTTGGGGCACGGATACGCAGATTGATCTTTGACCGCCCCCAGGTGAGGTAGTTCCGGACCGATCCCTCAATTTTCAAATACGACCCCTTTAATCGGGCCTCCATTTTTGAAAGCCGAATCATCTTTGGGGTAAAATGGATGTCTCCTTTCCGAAAACGGACCGGGGAGACCATCCTCCGGTGTCGAAGAATGGCTTCTTCCAGGCTAACCTTCCCCTTATAACGTATCCCCTTGAACCCATTTCCCCTCCCCTTGAGCTCGAGGGTTAACTTAGCCCCTCCCGATATATCCGAGAATGATTTCATGGCTTTGGAGATCCGGGGGAAAAGCCCTGGACGGATACGGGAAAACAATTCCCTCAAATCCAGCTTCCCCCTCAGGGTGAGGTTTAGCCGCTGCCCGCCTCGTTTCCCAAGCCAGGGGTTTCCCATCTCCCCCTTTCCCCGAAAGGCCGAGTTCCCCACCTTTCCTCTGAGGTCGATAAAACGAAACCGATTTTTCGAGAAAACGAGTTTACCCGAAATCGCCGTAACCGGAACGCGGACCCTCTTAATGGAGAGACCAACCCCCTTAAGAACCAGATGGCCATTGTAGCTCAGCTTGGATGGATCCGAAAGTTTCCCCGCCACTCGGAGCTGGAGGTTTCCCATTCCGGACATATCCCCCATCGGAATCCCCTTCCTTAGGGATGTCCCCGGCCTGGCGATGTCCATAATCCCGTCCAGATCGATCTCTCCGTCGAGGGAGAGATTCAATCGGGGAGAGGAGTAGATTCGGGAGATAATCACTTCAGCGGCGTTGAACCTCGACTTCCCATAAGATCCTTTCAAATCCTGGAACCTCAGGGACCCCTTCTCCAAAATCACCCATCCAGAGATGTTTTCTATGGAATGGAAAGCCTTGTCGAAAGGAAAGGTAACGCCATCCAATCGCATCATCCCATAGATAAGATCCGCCTTCTTCGGATCTTTTAGCATGGGGAAGTCCTCGATAAGCCCCTTAATTCTGAGGGATACGATCCTCCCCTTTCCCCCGCGAGTGACTTCCCTCAAAACTTTCGCGAAGCCGGGGGAAATGATCCTCAGGGGAAAATACTTCCTCACCTCATCGAACCGAAAAGAACCCGTGGTGGCGAAGGCCTCTATCCGTCTCCTTCGGGATCTAATCTCATGAATAGTACCCCTTCCCCTTATTTCGATCTCAGGGAGCTTCAAAGAGACGTCCGAGATGATCAAGCTCCTCCGATTCAGCCAGACATCGTAATCGACGACAAACTTCTTCGGTTTCAAGACCGCATCGAAAACCTTCGAATTGTTGAATGCCACATCCTTTACCTTGATCTGCCCCCTGGATCGAAAGAGCCCTGAGAAATCCCCTTCGTAATGCCCGTTAACATCCAGAAATCCCTCGATCCCCTCCACGGGGATGTGGGGCCCATAATAAGGCCGGAAGGGAAGTCCATTCACATTTTTCGCCCGCACCTCTGCGGCTATTCGTATCTTGGACCACTCGAGGGGGTCCGGGAGGGGATGGAGCTTGCCGATAATTGAAATGCGACCATCCGGTCCTTTGGGATTGGGTTGCCTTGCCTCGACCCGAAAGGCGATGGGGGCGTCCATGGATATTGACGTGAGCTCAATGTAGAGGTTCTCTATCCCTACGATAATGGGCCCGGATGTTACGAAATCATCGTTGAAATGGACGCTCCCCTTGCGGATCTTAATCTCTCCACCGGCAAAGGAGGATAAAAGGCGCTGGATATGGGGATATCCCTTTTCGCCCTTGAGAATCGGCTCCTTCCTCTTGGCCCAAAAATTGAAATTACCCTCGCGGCTTCGACGGAGGTGAACGGAGGGCTTTTCAATGATGAGCGACTTCCACCTCAACTGCTTCTTTAAAAGAGGAAGTAGCTTCATCTGGAGGATCAAGCCCCTGGCCCGGATAAAATCGGATTTCCCATCCCGATCCTTAATGACGAGATCTTCAAACTCGATCCCGATTCCGCCCAGGAAGCGCAAGCTGGCCCCACGGATTCGCACATCCCTGTCCGTAACCGCTCTCAGCCGAGACTCGATAAGTCCCCTATAGCGTTGGGGAAGCGCAATCGATCTCAGGAGAAGGATTGATCCGCCAAACATGCCGATGAGGAGCCCGGCAATGATCCAGAACAGGACTCTTCTCCTTACTTTCTTCACCTTCACCCTCTCCATCGGGATCAAACGGCCCTCGCCAGGGTGAAGACGTCGACTTCCCCCGCCCCGGCCTTCAATAATTCCCCGGCGCATTCATTGACCGTCGACCCGGTGGTCATCACATCATCGATCAACAGGACCCTCTTCCCTCGGACCCCTCCTGGATCCGCCACGGCAAAGGAGCCCTTCACATTTTTCTCCCTTTCCTTGGTGCTTAAATTAATCTGGGGGGGAGACCATCTGATCTTCTTCAAGAGGAATCCCTCACAGGCAATG
Organism: uncultured Syntrophobacterales bacterium; assembly: GCA_965371165.1. Classification (GTDB taxonomy): domain Bacteria; phylum Desulfobacterota; class BSN033; order WVXP01. The sequence continues at coordinate 12,278 of CBDUXJ010000035.1, forward strand.
CCCGTCCGCCGCCCGATAGCCCTGCCCAATATCAAGGCTTGATTGAATCCCCTCTCCCTCAGCCGCTTTGGGTGCAATGGAACAGGCACTAGAAGATCATATGAGCCATAGTCAACAAACGGATAGCCCCTGTCCAAAAGCCCGACCAAGGGTTTGGCCAGAAAGGACTTCCCCCTATATTTCAACAGATGGATCGCCTCGCGTATCGGCCCCTCATAGACCCCCAGGGCCCTTGCCGAGCCGAAATGCCATTGCCTCCCAAGGCATTGCCCACAGAGGTGACCCTCCCCCATCTCCAGAGGGAAAGGAAGCCCGCAAGTTGGACAAAGGGGAGGGGAAATAAAACGGATATCCCGAAGACAACCCGGGCAGATTTCGGCCGTGTCATCTTCAGTCAAGGGAGTACCACAAAAAGCGCAGAGGGGAGGGAAGATCATATCGATCAACCCTTTCACAATCCCCTCCATCTCCCTCCATGGAGAGGAGTTTCTCCTTTTACTATTTAATTCACCCACCAAACTATGCACCTTATGGATCTTCTCTCATCCTGGTGGCCTACCCCCTCACCTTCTCTATGGGATTTTGAATGAGAACGAGGGACTTGTCAACTAAGTCGTGGTAAAAGCAAGGGGAATTATCTTCCTGTGTGAGAAAAAAGAGGACGAACATTCTAGCTTGTAGCCGAAGCTCTCCTACAATGAAGACTATGCAATCATCATGCCTGTCCAGCTATTTTTTGTGGATCTTCCTGTTATGGAAAGGAAGGGCGCAGGGGTAAGGCACCGGCATAACATAAGGGGATCATAGATAATCATTTTACAATATGGGGGGATGCATTAGAATAGCATTTAATTTATCAATTCACGTATTGTCGGATATGAAACACTTCTTCCCACCGCCCTCAGCTTGGCCAACCGATTTGTACCAAGCTCATCCAAGGGACTTATTGCCGGGAATTGGTACTGACCGATTCATCTTACATCAATATTAGTGTTGCTTTTTCATGGAATTTACCGTAGAATTTTATGAAATGAGCTCGGGCAGGTGCCCGGTACGCGATTTTCTTGACGAGCTCAAAGAATACAGGATGAAGAGACGAACCAATTTTGATCGCTATTTGGAAAGCCAGTTGAAGGATCGGGACTTTGCCGCACGCTTCCAAAAGGCCGGGGAAGCGTGGGATGTGGCCGTGCAACTCGCTGCGCTTCGCAAAGAGTCCAGGTTGTCACAGAAAGAACTGGCCAAACGCGTGGGTACCTCTCAGCAGCAGATTAGCCGCCTTGAGTCCCCCGGTTACGAGGGCCACTCCCTGAGCATGCTGCGCCGAATTGCTGAGGCGCTCGGCGCCAGCGTTCACGTCGAGATTCAACGGAAAAAGCGCCGGAAACAGGCTGTCGTTGCTGAGAATAAGGCTCGCTACCGCGGCAAATAGGATTTCAGGTTCCTGCTCCTCCAACGAGAGAGGGACGGAGTGAGGGAGATACAAGATCGATGACAGACATCGTTGGTAAACTCTGGGGGTTCTGTCATACTCTCCGCCACGACGGCATCGACTGCGGCGGTTACATCGAGCAGTTGACCTATCTCCTCTTTCTCAAAATGATCGAGGAGAAGGGAGCAGACATCTTTAATGAATTTGTCTGCCAGAGTCCAATACCAGCTCAAGTTGAAGTAGTGCCGCCGTTTCTGGAGAAAACA
>CBDUXJ010000036.1:0-13913 GCA_965371165.1 uncultured Syntrophobacterales bacterium
ATCCGAACATATTCTATCACATAAGGGGAAGATGAAGGGGAAAACTATTCCTATTCTAAAGATCCTAGGTTTTCTTCCTGTCAAATGTTGAGACCTGACCCCTGATTATGACCTCATGGGAGGAAGGGCGCCTTGGGAGTACGACGACGGGCCAGGGAAATTGCCCTCCAAGTTCTTTATCAGAGGGAATTGAATTGTGTGGAAGTCGAGGAGGCCTTAGACCTCTTTCGGAACAATTTCGAAGTATTGAAGGGGGCCATGGATTTTTCGGAGCGCCTTGTCAAGGGAGTCGAACAGCATCGGGAGGATTTGGATCGAATCATCGAGCGATACGCATCTCACTGGAAGGTCGACCGCATGACCCATGTGGATCGAACTATTCTCAGAATTGCCACTTACGAACTACTCTACTGTTATGATATTCCCCCCAAAGTCGCTATAAACGAGGCCATCGATATCGGCAAAAAGTATGGCTCTGAGGACTCCGGGGCCTTCATTAACGGGGTGTTGGATAAGGTTAAGTCTGAGGTGAGACGAAAGGCCGAATAGGCACGACAAACCAGAACGAGCCTGTTTTCCCGGGAATTCGATGGAAGTGATTATTTCCTCCGAGCCTATAGACCGCCAAGAATGCCAATTGGTCGAGGCAGGCTTGTTCGAGGACGAGAGGCCCCTAAGAGGCCCTGCAGGTCTTCTCGATTGGAGGCTCAACGGAGCCATATCTCGGGAAATCATAAATGGACGGATAACAGGGCGGTTCAAGGAGACGGTCATCATCCCCTCCAGTAGAGGGATTCAGTCTCCGAAAATTTTGCTCATTGGTTTGGGATCGGCCCGTCGCATCAGCTATCCCAAATTGAGGGAGGTTTCAGCTCATCTCCTTCAAACCCTTCTGAAGATAGACATCCTCGACTTTTGCTGTTCAATACCCCACTCCAAACCATATCCCCTCGAATGTTCCAAGGCCGTTGAGGTATGGATCGAGGGACTGGCGGACGCGCTGGATCTCAGTGGTAAATTCCGAGGAGAAATGAGGATGAGGATTACGGAGGAAGACCGTTGGGTGGATGAAGCTCTTCTGGGAGCTCAGACGGCCAAGGTGGTTTTAAAGAAAAAGATGAAGATAAAGGTCAAGCAAGAAGCCAGGTCTTGAACGGAAGGCTTTCTATCGGTTCAGTGCCTCCGAAATCTTTTTCTTGAAATACTCCACCGTCTTGCTCAACCCATCCTTCCGGCTGACTTTCGGGTTCCAACCCAAAAGGGTTTTCGCCTTGGTTATATCGGGCTGCCTCACCTTGGGATCATGGGATGGGAGTGGCTTGTAAGTGATCCGGCTTCTGGATTCGGCAAGGGCAATGATCTCCTTGGCGAAATCCAAAATACTGATCTCGTCGGGATTGCCCAGGTTGATGGGAAGATGTTCCCCCGAGTAGAGGAGCCCATAGATACCCTCCACCATATCGGAGATATAGCAGAAACTGCGGGTTTGAGATCCATCGCCGAATACGGTGAGATCTTCACCTTTCAAGGTCTGAACCATAAAGGTGGGAAGGGCCCTTCCATCATCGAGCCTCATCTTCGGACCATAGGTATTGAATATTCTGGCGATTCGAGTATCAATGGCATGGGATCGATGGTAGGCCATGGTTATGGCCTCGGCAAACCTTTTGGCCTCGTCATAAACCCCCCTGGGATTGACCGGGTCCACATTGCCCTGGTAATCCTCTTTTTGGGGATGAACGAGGGGGTCCCCATAGACTTCGGAGGTTGAGGCGAGGAGAAACCTGGCCTTCTTCTCCTTGGCCAGCCCCAGGGCCTTATGGGTTCCCAGGGAACCAACCTTTAATGTGTGAATGGGGAAATTCAAGTAGTCGTTGGGACTAGCCGGGGAGGCGAAGTGGAGGATGTTATCCAGGTCCCCCTGGACATAGATGAACTCGGTGACATCATATTTAATGAAGCTAAAGCGTTCGTGCCCTATGAGGTGGGAGATATTCTCCATGTTCCCGGTAAGGAGATTATCCATACAGATAACCTCATGTCCCTTCTGGACGAAGTAATCGCAGAGGTGAGAGCCCAAGAAACCCGCTCCACCTGTGATCAGCGTTCTCTCCATGATAGGGATCTCCTTGGTATGCTTATTTCTCGTATCATAGTCTTGGGAATTTGTAAAGGGGATATGTTTCGGGGCAACAGGCCCCTCAGTAGGTTAGACGTTAGAGGCGCATATGAGATTTCGGATTTGGGATTGCGGATTGCGGATTTAAAACCATGAGATAAAGACAGTTCAGATTTCGGATTGCGGATTTTGGAATGAATGCAGCTCAAGGAGAAAGGCAGAAGGCTCAAGGCTAAGGCAATAATAATTAGTAATTGGTTATCGGTTATTGGTAACCAGTAACGGGTAACAAATGACGAATAACGAATAACTAATGACCAGTAACCAGTGGCTACTGCCTAGGGTTGAGGTTAAGGGTGAGAGGGATCGTTTGCCGTTTGACAAAATCACTTAAATGGGGTAGAAATCAACAGGCCTTTCATTATCACCAAAAAGTTACCCTCAAGGAGGAACTGGTCATGGTTGAGAAGGCAGAAAAGATATGGATGGACGGAGAGCTTATCCCTTGGGACGAGGCCAGGGTTCATATTTTAACCCATACCCTCCACTATGGGCTCGGGGTATTCGAGGGCATCCGATGTTATCTTTGCCACGATGGATCATCGGCCATATTCAGGTTAGGGGAACATGTGGATCGACTGTTTGACTCGGCAAAAATCGCGGATTTCCAAATACCTTTCTCCAAGGAGGAGATCGCGGAGGCCTGCAAGGAGACCCTGAGGGCAAATGGCTTGAAGGAAGGATATATCCGTCCCATCGCCTTCATCTCGGAGGGGGTGATGGGGGTTCACCCGGGCGATAACCCGGTCCGCGTGGCCATCGTCACATGGCCTTGGGGGGCATATCTGGGAGATGAGGCCTTGGAAAAGGGTATCAGGATCAAGACCTCTTCCTTTACTCGCCATCACGTTAACGTAATGATGACCAAGGCGAAGATTTGCGGGAATTACGTCAACTCCGTTCTGGCTAAGAGGGAAGTGGTCAAAATGGGATATGACGAAGCCCTCATGCTGGATACCGAGGGATATGTGTCAGAGGCTAGTGGAGAGAATATCTTTATGGTTAAAGACGGGATTATTAAGACAACCCCTCTCACCTCGATCCTGCCGGGGATTACAAGGCATTCGGTTATTCAATTAGCCAAGGTAAAGGGTTGGCCCGTCATCGAGGATCGATTTACACGAGATGAGCTCTATGCGGCCCATGAGGCCTTTTTCACGGGCACGGCGGCCGAGGTGACCCCCATCCGGGAGGTGGATGATCGGTCCATCGGTACGGGCGGGGTTGGCCCCGTTACCAGGGCCATTCAGACGACCTTTTTCGATCTGGTTAAGGGGAAGTTCGATGAATATCGCCACTGGCTCTCCTCCCTCTAATCTTTTCCCTTCAGGGGGTTGAAACGGTGGCTGTTCGCCTTATCGTTGATGGGTATAATCTCATCCGACAGTCTCCATCCCTGAGAGAGGTGGAATCAAGGAGCCTCCAAATGGGTAGGGAGACATTGATCGATCACCTTGCCTCCTATAAGAGGGTTCGTGGGCATGAGATCACCGTTGTCTTCGATGGTTGGCGATCAGGTGGTTTAACGGAATATCAGCAATGGCAGAAAGGAATTCTCGTAATCTATTCAAGGCGTGATGAAAAAGCCGATGAGGTGATCAAGCGTGAGGCTAAGAGATTCGGGCATGGGGCAGTGGTCGTCACCTCGGACCGGGAGGTAGCCCATTTCGCCGAAACGGTCGGAGCCACGGCTGTCTCCTCGGAGGAGTTCGAGGGTAAAATGGGCATGGCATTGGTCGTGGAGGAGAAGGGGATGGAACCGGAAGAGGCGGATTGGGAAGTAAGGGAAAAGGGGACGAAGAAGAAAGGGCCAGCCAGGAGGCTTTCCAAGAACAGGAGACGTGCGATTCAGCGATTAAAGAAGTTGTGACCCCCTTGGGGCAAAGCCAAATCCTAAATCGACTCGGCCGAGGGCTTCGAGTGAGCCTCAGCCGAACTCCTCGTCGCGGGCCGAAGTACTAAATACGAAACAAATCCTAATTTCCAAATTTCAAATCCAAAACCGTTTAGTTCCTTTGGATTTTGGTCATTTGAATTTGTTTAGAGTTTAGAAATTAGTATTTAGAATTTATCTGTATCCCTTCCCATGCGCAAATAGTTATGTCGCCACATATATCTTCCTTATAGACTCAGCCTATTTTCAGAACCGGCAAAAAGTTTTCGGATGTTATCTTGGTGGCGGTAGTAAATGAGTCCGGCAATGATCAGGCTGGTAATTACATACGGTTTCGATTCCGTCGAAATGGCGATGAGGATGGGCATTACCGCCGCAGCCGTTAAAGAACCGAGGGAGACGAACCTCCATTTCAACACTACGCCGAAAAAGACCCCGGCATCGATTAACACCGCCAAAGGGGCAATACCGAGGTAAACGCCGAGGGCCGTCGCAACCCCTTTTCCCCCTTTGAATTTCAAAAAGACGGGGAAAAGATGTCCCGCAAAGGCGGATAGTGCGATGAGGCCTACCCAGGCGTCGGATCTCATGAGCCATAAGGCGAGCAGGACCGGGATTAACCCCTTAAGACAATCGCCTACCAGGGTAAGGACCCCCAATTTTTTCCCTGCAGTCCGGAGGATGTTCGTTGCCCCAATATTGCGGCTCCCCTCATTTCGGGGATCCACATCGGAGAAGGCCATGGTCAACAGCAGGCCGGTGGGGATGGAGCCAGCCAGATAGCCTAAAATGACCAGTCCGATACCCTCGATGATCATCTGATGCTAGTCCTCTAACTGTGTTAGCACGCTTCCTACCCTCGTCACATAGATGTGAGAGAATTCAGAGTCCTTGGTTGCACCATGCCAGTGCTTCTCCCGCGCAGGGATAAAGACGAGATCACCTTCGGTCACAACCTTCTCTTTCTCCTCTGTGGCTACGATGCCCTTTCCAGCAGTGACAATCAGGATCTGTTCGCCGTCGTGGGTATGAAATTTGTTCCGTACTCCCTTACCGAAGTTCACAATGTTCACATTAAACTCTTTACTGTCAGGCACTAGGACCTGTCTCGTTACATCTGGTCCTGTAAACAGGGGGTTAAGAGAAGGCTCCTTGAATACCTCCCTTATTTTAACGATTTTCATCTCTTCCTCCTAAGTGCACATATTGAAGGCCTTCAATTTTAACGTCTGGGCCGAAGGTGAAAAAGTGGTCGGGGAGAGGAGATTTGAACTCCCGACCTCTTGCTCCCGAAGCAAGCGCGCTACCAGACTGCGCTACTCCCCGACCATCAAGGGGTAAGATACAAGAGTTTGGCCCAAAAGTCCAGCTCTTTGGAGGCTAAAAGGGATGAAAAATAACCAACTCAGAACACCCAGGGTCATTTCGGAACGGGTGTTGGCCGGATTCCCTGGAGCGAACATTAAAGAATTTTAGCTACCCATTCTTAGTGAAGCGAAACGGCCGCAAAGCCAATGTCTGAGCCCGAAGGGCGAGTTTTGGGTTTGCAGTGAAGCGAACTCCAGAATGGTCTAAAATTCTTTTTAGTGAGGAAAGGGAATTTGGGCAACAGCCCGCGAACCACTGAAGGGAAGGAACAAGGGAGAACTCAAGAAGTCCGGGAAACTGCAATCTAAATGCTATTGCAATCCATCGCCAGGTATATTAGTATTTAGCCTTCTGGAGTGCCAGTTTGTAGGTGTCTTGTGGTGAAATGGTTAAGAGCCATACTCAAGAGATATTTTTTAACGGGGTTGCTCGTCCTCATTCCCATTTCCCTTTGCATCTATATCTTGAAAATCGTGATTAGCTTGGCGGACCGGTTTCTTCTTGGTCTCCTCCCTTCTCCATATAACCCCGGCACCTATCTCCCCTTTCACATTCCCGGACTGGGTATCATCCTCACAGTTGCCGTCATCTTTCTTGTCGGTTTGGTCACGGCAAATTTTGTGGGCAAGAGGCTGGTGGGTGGGATCGAATCACTTTTCGCAAGAATTCCCTTGGTGAGGACCGTCTATACGGGGGCGAAAGAGATTGTTCAGACCATTATTCTGGATCGGCCTTCCCAGTTCCGTCAGGTCGTTTTGATCGAATATCCAAGAAAAGGGATCTACTGCATCGCCTTCGTCACCGGTTGGCCTAGTAGGGAGCTGGCCTCAAAGGTTGATGGGGATTTTCTCAATATTTTCATTCCCACGACCCCTAATCCGACCTCGGGTTTTTATATCCTGGTTCCCAAGGAAGAGATTATTCCCCTGAACATCACCATCGAAGATGCCTTTAAGTTAATCATGTCGGCAGGGATGTCCATGCCCGCGAGAGAGATTGCGTTCAGAGAAGGGGGCGGTGAAGAAGGAAAACCTTCTCCCCTCAATCCGAAGACTGGTTGATCACCATTTTCTTTTCATTTCCATTGGGGACGGCAGAGATGTTCCGATGGCCCTGAGTTTTCCTATACGGGTTTGGAAGGGGGCTGAGGGAAAACCCATCCTCATACTCATCCATGGCTTTGGTGCAACGGAGAAGAGCTGGACCAATCCTTATGGGGAATTCCTTGGGAAGGGCAAGATCTCCTTCGATTACGTGTTGGCGGATTATCGGGGAAGGCCATCCCCCCCCTACTTTCCCTTTGGGAAATTCAGGAACTATTGCCTATCCACACCGCTGAGGAGACTCTCCTCCAGACCACCACCCCTGTGGGACATCCTCAAGGAAAGGGGGTATAACCTGATAACCTGGACCCATTGCAAAACTTACGGGCCCATCGCCCTGGCGGTGGAGGAGCTCAATGGGATAATGGAGGAGTCGGAGGTGATATTCGGTGGAGGAGGGCGCCTGATACTGGTCGGTCATAGTCGAGGGGGGCTGGTGGCGCGAAAATGGATTCAAGATCATCCGGATAAAAGGGGGAGAGTCGACGGGCTCGTCCTTTTGGCCTGTCCAAACGGGGGAAGCAGGTTGGCCGATATGGCCGACTTTTTCGCCAAGGGGATCAGGGCCATTGGTCGATTTATGCCGAGGGACGTTTCGCTGAACAGGGGAAGGATCTTCCTCCGGTTGTCGGCTTTCTACGAGGAAATCGCAGGGCTATTCAGGGGGGTGGCCCTAGGAGAGCTCCGTCCCCATTCCCCCTTCATCCTTGGTCTAAAACGCAAAGAGCTTGAGGAGCAACGGAACCGCATACGGTACCTCAATTTAGTGGGGACGAGCACTGTTTTTACGAAGCTCTATCGGATTTCGACAAACGATATTGGAGAATTGAGGGAGGTAACCTCCTTAATCGATTCACTTCCCAATATGATCCCCAGGGTGATGATGCCCGAAGAGATCGTCAACGAGAAGGGAGATGGTTTGGTCTCCAAGGGGAGGGCTCGAATAGCATGGGTGAGGCCGGGATTCCACAAGGAATTCCATGTAAACCATCTCCGGATGTTAATAGACCTCGATGTGCGGAGGGAGATTATCCGATTCCTTGAAAGCCGAGGGGAGAATCCCTGAGAGGCTGGTATCGTGAGATGGGAATGGGAGGCCACCGCCCAACTGCAAAACTGCATAACCTCCGCACCGCAGCACCGCAAAACTGCAACACTGTGTGTTTATCGCAGCACCGCAACACTACAACGTCGCACCGCGGGTCGGATCCGCCATCTCCAGGGGAATAACTGAGACTTTGCGGGGACTATTGTGAATGGGTGAGTTGTTCCTTGAATTTCTTGAGGATTTCCTCGGTGATGTGGCAGTTATTTTGACCCTTCAGGCCCTTATGTTCATACATGAAGTGGCATAACATATTGATCTTATAAGGCATACCGTTCGAAAGGGAGAAGATGCGCCCGATGGTTTCATCATCGAAGAGTGATTTTTCAGGGGCTTCCAGGGGCTTCCGGACGCATTCCATGGCCTGACTGAGATGGACGAACTTGTCGATCTTGATGGTAATGAATTGCCTCCTAAAGGGGGAGAAGATCTTTTCCATCTCGGGAAACATCCGATTGGTACCCGATAAGATGTACATATATCCGGAAAGGGAGTCGATAATGTTTCGTTGTTTTTGAATGAGGGCGGTATTCTTGGAGAGGAGGTCGCATTCATCGAGGAGGAGAATGATCACCTTGACCCCCCTTTGGGAGAAACCTTTGATCAGGGTTCGAAAACCTTCGATGACAATCCGTTGCGGGATGGGGAGGTCGAGTTTGTTCTGTTTTGCCGCATTGATGTAAGAGTCTGGGAAGAGGAGTTTTTCATCGATGGTTCCGTCTCTTCTGATGTCATAAAAGAAGAGGGGCTCGTTATGGTCGTGGAGAAACTTCTTGGGGCGACCGGGGTGTTCGAGCTTGGATGGCCACACATACATTCCCCTTTTCAGTCCTTCGCCGATAATGTTGCTGAAGATTTCCCGGAAGAAGAGATATTCAGAGGTGACCAGATCCACGTTGAGGTCCACGCGAACCATCAGCATGTCCTGCTCATTTCTGTAAAGGCTTCGGACGACATTGAGAAGGCTCGTCTTCCCCGAGGCCCTATTCCCCTGAAGGGCCAAATGATAATTATTTCCGTTCCTATTGAGGTTGATATAGTACTTGATTTCGTTCAGTTCCGTGTCGCGGCCCCCCAGGGAGGTATATTCCTGAGCCGGTCTCGTGAAATTGTAAGGGTTTCGCATAGTGGTTACCGGACATTGGTTAGTGTATCAAGGATATTTCAAGCAAAAACCATACCATATTCATCTACACAGAATAAGGGCAATGTGAGCCACCTTTTCGGTCTACGATGATCGGGTTACTATGTCCCTGTTTCTCTCCACGAAGGCATAGGCACTGTGGTTGTGGATGCTTTCGAAATTCTCGGATTCCACGGTGAACCAGGTGATGTTTTCATCTGTCATGAGCCTTTCCGAAACCTCCCTGACGATGTCTTCCACGAACATGGGGTTCTCATAGGCCTTTTCAGTGACGTACTGTTCGTCCGGGCGTTTAAGGATTGAATAGACGTCACAACTTGCACAGCTCTCTATCAGATCGATGACGTCTTCAATCCAGATGAATCGTTTGAAACGGAGATGGACGGTCACCAGGCTTCTCTGATTATGAGCTCCGTGTCGACTCATTTCCCTGGAGCATGGACAAACAGTGGTAATAGGAACGGTAACACCCATATAGAAGTCCTCGACTTCATCGCTTGACCCACAGAATCGGCATCGATACTCCATCAGGCTCCTCGATTTGGTCACCGGGGCCCTCTTTTGGATAAAATAGGGGAATTCGATCTCCAAGTGGGCTGTTTTTGCCCGAAGTTTCACCTTCATTTCATTCAGGATCTTGGAGAAATTCTTGATGGCGATACTGTCCCTATATTTATTGAGGATCTCGACGAAACGACTCATGTGAGTTCCTTTGAAATGGTGGGGAAGGTCCACGTACATATTAACACTGGCCACAGTATGTTGTATTCCCTTATTCTTATCCAGAACGGTGATGGGGTATCTTATATCCTTCACCCCAACCTTGTTGATCTCGATATTTCGCCAATCTTGTTGGTTTTGAATGTCATGCATTGTTTTAATCCTCGTAATAAGAGGCACAGGCTCCTGCGGACTCCCATGCCGTCACCTTGGTTACCCTAACTCCTCTTTCTCCAAGCCGATTTCTCATCCGGTCGAAGATATATTTGGCGATGTTTTCCGATGATGGATTGACCTCGATGAAATGGGGGATTTCGTTGAGATACCTATGGTCAAGGGTTTCCAGAACTGCTTGTGTGGCTTCCTTGAACCTCCTGAAGTCTAAAACCATTCCGTCCTTCCCTAATTCCGATGATGAGACGAAGACCTCGACCTTCCAATTGTGTCCGTGGAGGTTTTCGCATTGCCCGTCGTAACCCCTCAGGTGGTGGGCTCCCGAAAATGAAGATTCGATCTTGATTTCATACATGGCCATCTCTCTCCTTACAGGTATCCCATGATATTCATTATTATATTCCATTGGGGAACATGCAACAAGGGAATGCTTCGGGGGCTGTTATCCCTCAGCCATGGCCGTGTGAACTACAACGAACTGGAATCGAGATTTACCAATATCATTTCACCGGTTCAATGATTGTGGTCCTATTGTGCCCAGACCCAAGGTGAACTTCAGGAAACGCACTTTGGTTGTTCCCTTCCACTATTATGGTCTCGATTCGTCCATTGAAATAACGAGGCACCTTTGGTATAGTCGGGACAAGCCCAAAGGGAATGACTTTATTGGAAATCCATAGACCACACATCTATACTGTCAGCCAATTGACCCAGAAGATAAAGGGCCTTTTGGAGGAATATTTCCTCGATATCTGGGTGGAAGGGGAGGTTTCCAATGTGAGGGTTCCTCCCTCGGGCCACATCTATTTTACCTTGAAGGACCAATGGAGCCAGATGAGGGCCGTCATCTTCAAGCAGCAAGCGCGATATCTGCGCTTCATACCAGAGGACGGCCTTCATATTATCTGCCGTGGAAGGATGTCCCTTTATGAGCGGCGGGGGGAATATCAGTTAGTCCTGGACCACATGGAACCCAAGGGCATCGGGGCACTCCAACTAGCCTTCGAGCAATTGAAGCGTCGCCTTGAGGTAGAGGGACTCTTCGACGAGGAGCGAAAGAGGTCCCTTCCACTTGTTCCCCGGCGGATCGGGATTGTAACCTCTCCCTCAGGTGCGGCAATTCGGGATATGCTGCAGATTATCCATCGGCGTTTTCCCAACGTGGAGATTTTGATCTGCCCGGTTAGAGTTCAAGGAGTTGAATCTCCTCTTGAGATTGTTCAAGCGGTCCGAGATCTGAACGCCTTGGGGGACGTGGAGGTTATCATAGTGGGAAGAGGAGGTGGGTCTCTTGAAGATCTGTGGGCGTTCAATGACGAGAGGGTGGCAAGGGTCATCTATGAATCGAGAGTCCCCATCATCTCCGCGGTGGGGCATGAGACGGATTTTACCATCGCGGATTTTGTGGCGGATATGAGGGCACCTACCCCTTCGGCCGCAGCGGAACTCGTTGTCAGGGAGAAGGCCGAATTACTCCGATCAATTCAAAGCTTAAACCTGAGAATGGTCGGCTGCATGAGGCAGCACTTGGGGTCTTTGACGGGTCGGTTCGCTCAGGTGAGGAGGGGATTGATAGATCCCCGTAAGAGGGTGGAGAGGTTTTGGGAACGTCTCAATGAACTATCGCGGCGTGTGTGTTCGGATGGCCATCGGCTCGTGGTGGAGGCTCAGAGGAGGGTCAATAGCTTGAGGGAAAAGCTGCTCTACAGGAATCCTCAAGAGAGGGCCGAAGGATGCGGATTCAGGGTCTCGCAATTGACCAAGGAGTTGAGCGGTGCCATCCAGAAGGGAATAGGGGAACAGGAGAATCAAGTGAGGCAGTTGGTCTCTAATCTGGATAACCTCAGCCCGTTAGCCATCCTCGAGAGGGGATACAGTATCACCAGGAAATACCCATCCGATGAGATCGTAAAGGACGCACAGTCGGTTGAGAGGGGCGAGAGGGTAAAGGTGAAGTTCTATCGGGGAGAGATTATATGCGAAGTGGAAGAATCTGGCTTGCCATAGCCTCCTTCTTATTGGTTGTCCCCTTGGGTTGGGGTCTCTGTTTCGCTGGGCAGGATACCTGGAGGGTCGAGGGAATCCCCTCGTCCCTTAAACAAGGAGATGTTTTCAGGATCAGGTTGACGGCTGAAGGAGGGGGAGTGCCGTCGGGGGATTTTCAAGGCGAGGGGGTTGCCTTCTATCCCCGGGAAAATGGGAAGGGCTATGAGGCCCTGATGGGGGTGGATTTGGAATGCCCGGCGGGGGTCTACCCGCTAAACATCACCGCTGGGGGGGGGAGCGGGGTGAGCAGCCGGGTGTTCCAGATAGAGGTGGTCAGGGCATTTTTCGGCGTTCAGAGGATTACCCTTCCCCCGGAGTTGGTCCATTTAGACCCCCAATCCCTGAAGCGGGTAAAAGAGGAGAAGAGGAGGATGGAGGCTTTATGGGCCGTAAGAGGCGAAAATCGCAGGTGGCATGGGGAGTTTTTAGCTCCCGTAGAGGGAAAGATCAATGCCTTCTTCGGTGTAAGAAGGATTCTCAATGACGAGAGAAGGGGACGGCACAACGGTATTGACATTAAGGCCCGACAGGGCGAGAAGGTCCTTTGCCCTAATGACGGAAGGGTGGTCATGGTGGACGAGCTCTTTTTCGGGGGAAAGACCGTGGTGGTAGATCATGGTCAGCAATTGTTCTCTTTTTACATGCATTTGGATAGAGTAGCGGTTCGAATGAACCAGGAAACACGAAAGGGTGATAGCATTGGTACAGTGGGGGCATCGGGAAGAGCCACCGGTCCTCACCTCCACTGGGGTGTTCGTCTTAACGGGGCCAGGGTAGATCCCCTTTCATTGATGGAGACCACAACCAACGACGGGGAGACCATAGGGATAATTCGTAAATGGAAATATATGGCAGAAAAGAGGAAAAAGAGAACAAAAAAAGGCGAAAATCTCGGGCAAGGGGGGAAAACCCTTGACTGACGGGGTAGGGGGTGTATAATAAAGTTGATTTGATATGGATAGAAAGGGGAAGAAGACCTTTGAGGATGCATTAAGCCAGTTGGAATCCATCGTGGCCCGACTGGAAAATGGCGATTTGCCCTTGGAGGAGTCTTTGAAGCTTTTTGAGGAGGGGATAAAACTCTCCCGTTTTTGCAATCAAAAGCTGAATGAGGCCCAGAAAAAGGTGGAGGTGCTCCTCAAGGGAAATGGGGGAGAGTCAGAACCGCAGCCATTCGAGCCGGGAGAGACGGCAGAAGAATAAACCCGGGAGGAGAAGTGGATATCGTCGAATACCTTGAGGGGAAAAAGAGGGTCATCGATGGAGCCCTGGAAAAAATCATCCCCAAGGAGACCGATTTTCCCCAGTCCCTTCATAGGGCCATGCGATACACCCTCTTTCCAGGCGGGAAGAGAATCAGGCCTATCCTGGCCATGACCGCTTATGAAGTCGTCGGAGGAAAAGGGAATGGGATTTTACCATATGCCTGCGGCCTGGAACTCATCCACACCTACTCCCTTATCCATGATGATCTCCCCGCCTTGGATAACGATGATTACCGAAGGGGAAAGCCAACAAGCCATGTGGTATTCGGGGAAGCCATGGCCACTCTGGCGGGGGATGCCCTCTTGACCGAGGCGTTTCACCTGATGAGCAGGGATGGGCTAAGAGGGGAAGTGGCCCCCAGAGTTGTCATCGAGGTGATTGACGAGATATCCAAGGCTGCGGGATTTACGGGAATGATAGCGGGACAGGTAGTGGACATCGAATCCGAGGGGAAAAAGGTGGAATTACCCATACTTGAATTCATCCATACCCACAAGACGGGCTCTCTGATCTTGGTTTCCGTAAGGACTGGGGGACGTTTAGGAGGAGCGAGAGACGTAGAGATGGAGGCTCTTATCAAATATGGTAAGGCCATCGGTCTGGCCTTTCAAATAACCGATGATATCTTGGATGTGGAGGGAAGCCGAGCCTCCATGGGGAGGGTCCCTGGAGTCGATATGGCCCGGGAAAAGATTACCTATCCGGCCCTCTTGGGGTTGGAGGAGTCTAAGCGGAGATGCAACGAATTGATCGGTCAAGCTGTAGCTGCATTGGAACTCTTCGGAAACAGGGGGGAGCCCTTCCGGGAGATCGCCCTCTTCATCGGGAAGCGTAGCTCTTAATTCCATTTAATAGAGGGAATATTGACGGCTTCGTAAAAAGTCCATCTGCCGTTCGACATGCTCACGGCCCTG
>CBDUXJ010000037.1:0-13876 GCA_965371165.1 uncultured Syntrophobacterales bacterium
AATGAGGCGTACATAGAAGTACGCTGCAATGACGAAGGATGCAGCGCAACGCAGCCCTTCGGCTTTGCTCAGGGCCGTGAGCATGTCGAACGGCAGATGGACTTTTTACGAAGCCGTCAATCTGGATTATCAATAATGAAATGGAGTATATTTTCACACAAGGGAAAAGGGTGGAAGGACCGCGAGGAGGTGTATCTATGAAAGGAATGACTGAACAACATTTGATCAATGCCTTTGGGGGCGAAAGCCAGGCCAATATGCGCTATCTTCATTTTGCAAACCAGGCAGAAAGGGAAAACTTTCCCAACGTAGCGCGCCTATTTAGGGCCGTCGCTCATGCCGAATTTGTCCATGCTGGCGACCATTACCGTGAGCTCCGCCACCTAAAGGGTGGATTTGTGGCCAACAGTATGGCGGCCTTTGGCCCCGGCGATACGAAGAAGAATGTGGAATTGGCCATCATGGGAGAAAATTTTGAGATTACGGAGATGTATCCTACCTACATCGAGGTGGCCAAATTTCAGGGCGAAAAGGGGGCCCACAGGACTTTTGAATGGGCATACGGCACGGAAAAAAAGCATAAGGAGCTCTATGAAAAGGCCAAGAAAGCCCTCGACGGGGAAAAGGATGTGGTGCTGGGGCCGATTCAAGTCTGTGAGGTCTGTGGATACACGCTAGAGGGAGACGCCCCGGACAGATGTCCCCTCTGTGGTGCAAAAAGGGAAAAATTCACCGCTTTCCGGTGAAAGGGAACGGAAGGTCCTTGTCAATCCATGATAAGGCTCCCCAAGGCCCCGTCTATCTCCGGATAGATAAAGACATACCCGCTATCCATGAGTTTCTTTGGGATGACCCTTTGCCCTTCCAGCAGCACGGAACCGAACTCCCCGAGAATGAGTTTCAGCATAAATCCCGGGGCAGGTAAGAATGCAGGCCGGTGCATGGCCTTTCCAAGGGCCTTTGCCAGCTCCTTGTTTCTGATAGGATTGGGAGAAGTCAAGTTAACCGGGCCCGAGATCTCGCAGCGGGCCGTCAGAAATACAAATGCCCCCACGGTGGGATCACCTTGGACGACGCATGTTCCTTTAGGGAGTCTATCCGGGGCTTTCTCCGATCGGCTCAGTACCGTTACGGTATGGCCCTCGCCTATCAATCTCGAAATGAGATTTCTCCCCACAAAGCCGGTACCACCGGTGACAAAGATTTTCATAAACGGCTATTTCCTTCAATCCTTGTATGGTTTTCCATATATAGTCCCATAAGCTTATGGAGCAGATCGACGGTATGAAAATCTGTTGGGAAAAAACCGGTGATCTGAGAGATGGTTTGAGGTATGGTCGGGGCGGCCGGATTTGAACCGGCGACCACTTGCACCCCATGCAAGTACGCTACCAGGCTGCGCTACGCCCCGACGGAATTAGTCCATTGGACGATTGGATCATAGCTGAATTTCAAGGCGTAATATACCCAATTTTTTTCGAAATGTCCAGGTGTTTTTACACGGCCGCTCGTTCGGGGAATATCCGGAATAGATCCCAAGCGGAGACAAAAAAAGCTTGACACGAATCGATATATTGTATAGTTTCGTAAGCGCATAAAAACGGTCTTCACGCACATAGTGATTCCAGGTCTCGCTTGAAAATAATCGCTTGGCCTCATCCACCGATAACCATTGCTGCGCCGGCTCTCCCATTCTCAACCCAAACAGGTGGTGTGCATATCTCAGGGCTTCATTCCTTCACAGTAAATTAGGAAAGGGGGGATACATATGATCAAATCCTTAAGGGCTCGATGCCCTCCCCCATAGGGCTTCGGTCTATTTGGGGTTGTGGCAATCAAAGGGAAGACTGGATTCAAAGGTAAAGGAGGGTGAAATGAAAAAGCTAAGGATCATTTCAGTTATCGCGTTATCCCTATTGCTCTGCGGCTCTCTTCTTGCCGGCGGGGCAATGGCGGCGAAAAAACCGGTGGTCGTGTATACCTCCATGGAGACAGAAGAGATCGTGGAGTATTTAAAACTGGCAAAGAAGCAGCTTCCGGATTTGGATATTAAAGCCATACGGCTGTCAACCGGAGAACTCGGCGCGAGGATGCTGGCGGAGAGGAAAAACCCTCAGGCGGACTGCGTCTGGGGATGGGCGGTGACGAATCTGGCGGATTTTGTCGATAGGGGAATGCTGGTGAAATATAAACCCAAGGGCTGGGGCAAAATTCCCAAGCATTTCAAGGACCCGGATGGCTACTGGACAGCCATCGACCTCTATCTGGCCGCCTTTGTCCTCAACACGGAGGTGATGAAGAAGCATAACCTTCCCAAACCCAAGAGCTGGAAGGATCTGTTAAATCCCGTCTATAAGGGAATGCTCGTCATGCCAAACCCGGCAAGCTCCGGGACGGGATTCTTACAGGTAGCGAGCCTTCTGGAAATGCTCGATCCGGATTACGCTACAAAACTGGTAAAAAAGAACAAAGGGTGGGATTTCCTGAAAAAACTGGACAAGAATATGGCCCAATACATTAAGAGCGGATCAAAACCGGCAAAACTCACTGCTGCCGGGGAATTTGCAATCGGAGCCTCTTTCGCCTTTGTATACTCATCTCTCAAGAAAAAGGGATTCCCCGTGGAGATGGTGCTCCCTGCGGAGGGAGCGGGTTATGAACTTGAGGCCAATGCCCTTTTGAAAGGGGCCAAGCACAAGAGGGAGGCCAAGAAATTTCTCGATTGGGCCATCAGCGAAGGTGCCATGAGGGATTATGCCAAATTTAAACTCGGTGTAACCCTCCCTGGAATTCCTGGCCCTGCGGACCTTCCCCAGTTAAACACCATCAAGCTGGCACCCATGGATTTCCCCTGGCAATCGACAAACAGGGGTGACATTCTGATCGTATGGCAGGATCTCTTCTTGAGATAATCACGGGCGGGGACGTGTGGAAAAGGGCGGGGTTTTGCTACTTTTCCCCACCCTTTTCCAAACCGTATGAACGAGACGGAGATCTCTGAAAAGGTCGTTCTTCGCTGCTTAAAATATTTTTTCGACCATTCTAAAGTTCGCTCCACTGCAACTTCAAAACTCGTCCTTCGGGCTCAAACGTTGCAGTTGCGGTGCTGCAGTCATGCTGTTAGACGATGTACATTTTAATTCGACTACATGATAAATTTGGGCTTGGAACTCCTTTTTCAGTTCTTCAGTGATCTCTAAGGACCTCTATTGATATAAGGGTCATTTTGCCTATAATGAAACCACTTGTTAGATTTAACAATCGAGGAAAAGCATGTCGAAGGATCTGAAACTGGAGAACCTCACCAAGATCTTCGGGACCCTTGTGGCCGTTGATAGGGTTCATTTGGAAATCAGGGCGGGGGAATTCGTCTGCCTTTTGGGTCCCAGCGGCTGTGGAAAGACGACCATCCTCAGGATGATTACCGGTTTCGAGATCCCAACGGAGGGGAAGGTGATCTATGATGGAAGGGTCATAAACGATCTGATGCCCCAACAGAGGGATTTCGGAATTATCTTCCAGTCTTATGCCCTTTTCCCGAATATGAACGTCCAGGAGAATATCGCCTTCGGGCTGAAAATGCGGAAGGTCCCCAAGAAGCCCATGAGGGAGAGGATTAACGAGATGCTGGATCTGGTTGCCCTGTATGACTGGAGGGAGAACTACCCCGCTCAGCTCAGCGGTGGCCAACAGCAGCGAGTGGCACTGGCCCGTGCCCTTGCACCCAATCCCAGCGTCCTGCTTCTCGATGAACCCCTAAGCGCACTGGATGCGAAGATCAGGGTGAGACTGAGGGCCGTGATCAAACGGCTCCAACAGGAATTGGGTATTACCATGATCTACGTTACCCACGATCAGGAAGAGGCCCTGGCCATTGCCGACCGGGTCGTGGTAATGGAGCAAGGAAAGATCAAGCAGGAAGGGACCCCCCTTGAGATCTATAAATTCCCCACGTCTGGCTTTGTGGCGGATTTCGTTGGGACGTCGAATTTTATCAAAGGGAAGCGCACGAGGGATAAGGTGCTATTTAAGGATTGGGAGTTTCTCGTTTCGGGCATAGAAACCATGTCCGCAGAAGAGATCTATCTGGCCATTCGACCCGAAAAGGTTGAGGTGATGATGCCGGGGGAAACACGAGAGGCAATGGAAAGATCAAACCTCACCCATGGGAGGATAGAGGTGGTCACCTTTTTGGGGGCAGTGGTGAGATTGGTGATATCCATGGATGGGGAGGAGATCATATGCGACATGGTCGAGAAGGATTTTGAACTGAAAAAGCTGAACCGGGGAGATTCCGTGGACCTCTACTTCCCTCCGGAGGCATTCCTGGCGTATCCATCATCCTCCGAGGAGGAATAACGTCTTAATATCCCAATGGTTCAATATGGACAAAGCAGGTATGGATCTATACGCTCAACCCTCGACAAAACTGAAATTCGATAAACTCATCGTCATCCTCGTTATGGTCTGTATCGGAATCGCACTCATATTTTTCATGCTCTTCCCCATCGGCACCATCCTGTGGAAGAGCTTCATAAAGGAGGGGAGCTTCACCTTAGAGAACTACTTCAAGTACTTCCAAAACCCCCGCATCTCACGGTCCCTGTACAATAGTCTCTATGTCTCCCTCATCACCATGGCCATCACCACCATCCTGGCCTTTTTCTATGCCTATGCCCTTCAGAGAACCACCATCAAGGGGAAGGGGTTTTTCTACATCATCGCCTTCATGCCCCTGATCGCCCCCTCAATCATGCAGGCCCTCGCGCTCATCTTTCTCTTTGGCCGGAACGGCCTCATTACTGCCCATCTCTTGAAGATCCGCTGGTCCATCTATGGGGCAACGGGCATAATCGCCTCGGAGGTCTTATACTGCTTTCCCCATGCGGTGGTCATCCTCTATACCACCCTCTCCGCCGTTGACACGCGGCTCGACGAGGCTGCCCAGAGCCTCGGCGCGTCCTCTCTCAAGGTCTTCTGGAAGGTGACGGTGCCTTCCGCAAAGTACGGACTGGTGAGCGCCGCAGCCCTAACCTTCAACCTGACGATAACGGACTTTGGGAACCCCCACGTCATCGGGGGGGATTACAACGTCCTCGCCACGGAAATCTACTCCCAGGTCATTAACCTCTACCGGTTCGATCTGGGAGCTACCATCAGCATGATCCTCCTGGTGCCATCGCTTTGTGCCTTCCTCATCAACTACTATATCAGCAAGAGGGGCTTTGCCCTCATCAGCGGCGCCGCGAGGCCATTTCTCCAACCCTCACGCACATTCAAGAAGTGGGGCTTCACCATTTACTGTGGGCTGATCACCTTTGCCATCATGCTGGTCTTCGCAACGGTTATCCTGGGTTCCTTTGTGAAGGTTTGGCCCTACGATTGGACCCTCACCCTGAAGCACTTCCACTTTCCATCATTGGGGGGATATGCTTCCATTTGGACCAGTTTCAAGATATCACTGGCGGTTGGCCTCCTGGGGGCCTTCTTCACCCTTATCGCGGGATACATCATTGAAAAGAAAAGGCCCTTCCTCGTTGAGATTCTCTACCTGTTGTCCGTTATGCCTGCTGCCATACCGGGGCTTGTGATGGGGCTTGGGTACATCCTCGCATTCAACTACCCAATCTTTTTCTTCTATGGGACATCGTCAATTATCGTGATCTGTGTCGTCGTTTGCAACTTTACCCTGGGAACCCTCTCCAGCGTGGCGAATTTGAAGAATATCGACCCATCCGTTGAGGAGGCCGCCATAAGCCTCGGGGCCGATTCGGTCAGGACCTTCATCAGGGTAATCTTTCCCCTCTCAATGGTCGCCTTCGTCCAGAACTTCATCTACTTCTTCATGAGGGCCATGACCACCATCAGCGCTGTGATTTTCCTGGTCAGCGCCACCGTCCATCTGGCTGCTATAGAGATCATCCAGCTGGATAACGATGGCTGGACGGCCAGTGCCAATGCCATGACCACCTGCATCATTGCCATTGTGGTGGGCATGTTGGTGATCTTGAAGCTTTTGGCGGGAAGTAAGGGCTTTGCCGGGTTTGGCGGAGCCACGAGCGCCCCTTCTGGATAAGAACTGGAGTTTATTGAGTTACTTGAGTTTCCAGAGTTACTTGGGTTTGTTTGGTTTATTTCGTCTATTTGGTTCACCTGGTTTATTCGGTTTATTGGGTCTCTGGAGAAAATCAGGAAACTTTAGACAAAAAGAGATCTCTGAAAAAGTCGTTCTTCGCTGCTCAAAATATTTTTTCGATCATTCTAAAGTTCGCTTCACTGCAAAGAGCGCTGAGGCGCTACTTCGTTACTAAAACTCGCCCTTCGGGCTCAAACATTAGATTTGCGGTCGTTTCGCTTCACTAAGAATGGTTACCGAAAAAATCTTAATTCGCGCTCAGAACTCGCTTTTCCAGTCTTTCAGTGATCTCAAAAAAAGACTTGACAAATTTTTTTTGTTAGTTATTGTATAGACAGGTAGTCAGCTAATCACTCACCTTAAAACTTATGTCCGAGATTGTCGATTTTAACAGCCCCATCCCCAGATACCTCCAGATCAGCAATTGGCTTGAGGAGATGATCCGTAAGGCCCGATATAAGGTCGGCGAGCGGTTACCCTCCGAATCCTCCCTGGCGGAGATCTGCGGCGTGAACCGTAATACGGTGAGACAGGCCATCTCCGAACTTGTCGCAAAGGGACTCATCTCAAAGAAGAACGGAATCGGTTCCTTCATCAGTGCCAAGGACCCACCATCGGTCAAATATACCCTTCAGAATATCTCTAGCTTCACGGACGATATGCTGAGCATGGGCATTACCCCTAAGACTAAAGCCCTGAGCCAAGAGGTAGTTGAGGCGGATAGGGAGCTTGCCGAAAAGCTCATGCTGGGAGGGGATAGCCGGGCGATCCTGACCAAACGCCTCAGGTCTGGAAATGGCATCCCACTGGTCATCGAGCGAAGCTACCTCCCTTACGGGGAATACAAATCCTTGATGGGAATGAGACTTACAGGATCCCTCTATCACATCCTCACGGAGAAATTCGGAACGGAACTCCATCGGTCTATCCAAACCTTCAGGGCTGTTGCCCTTGCCCGGGAGGACGCAATACTACTCGATGTGCCTCCGAAATCCTCGGGTATCTTTCTCGAAAGTATCATCTACGATTCGAAAAACGTTGCCGTTGAGGTATTACATGCCCATCACCGCGGGGATAAGTACGTCTTCCAGGTCGAATCGGGACAGTTCCGATACAATGTCAGGGATGTGAAAAAACCAGAGTAAAACTGCCGCGTTGTCAACACAAGGAGGCAAGAAATGGGAGAGATAAGGAAGTTCTTGGTGCCCTGGATCGATGATGTTCAGGTCTATTCCACTGATGATCTGCTGTTGGTTTGGGCCGACCCGGAGATAGGGAGGATGATGCTCAATGAAAACCCCCTTGGACCCTCCGAGAGTGTTGTCAAGGCCGTGCAGGAAGCGGCTCGGTTGGGTAACCGTTACCCGGATAACGGCCCCCGTTTGCGTGGGAAGATCGGGAAATTTTACGGATTGGGCCCGGAGAATGTCTATCTGGGCAACGGATCCTCGGAGATGATCGATAACGTAATGCGCCTTTTCGTTGCTCCGGGTGATGAGGTGATCATCCCCAATCCGGCTTTTTCCCTCTTTAAGGTTCGGGTTACAACGGCCGGGGGAAAACCGATTTTAGTGGACATGAAAAGGACTGCGGAAGTGGGGTTACAATATGACACCGAGGCCATGCTGAAGGCAATTACGCGGAGGACAAAGGTATTCATTATCTGCACCCCCAACAACCCCTCTGGGGATTTTATACCGGAAGAGGATCTGACCCGCTTCTTGGATACGGGCATTCCCGTCTTCATAGATGAGGCATATCTGGAATATCACCCGGAACATCCCTCAAATGCACCCCTGATTAAGAAGTACCCCGATAATGCCATGATCTCCCATACCATGTCAAAGGCCTTTGGTATGGCGGGGATTCGGTTTGGTTACCTGTTGGCTTCTGAGGAAATGATCGGGTATCTCCGCAAAATCCAATTACCGTGGAGTTTGGGGCTCCTCTCGTTGGCGGCTGGGGAGGCAGCTTGGGATGAAAAGGAAGAAGAACTCAAGGAAAAGGTGAATTTCAACCGCCGGGAGATCGGTTACATCTGGGAGGAACTTTCGGGAATTGAAGGAATTCACCCCTACTACTCCTATGGCAACTACATTTTGGTTGATCCCGGAGATACCGGTGTCAAGGGAAAAGACGTGGTGGACTTCGTCTTTCAAGAGACAAAGATCATGATTAAGGCCTACTCGTTGCCGGGGGAAAGACAGGGGTTTCGCCTCAGTTTGGGAAACCAAGAGCAAAACCGGGCTTGCGTGGGTGCTATCAAGAAATTCTTCAAAACCAGAGCTAAAACGTTTTGAAATCTCAATGTCCAAGGGGAGGAATGCACTATGGCCGAGAAACACATACTGGAAAAGCTGGCCGAGGTAAACCCGGATGCGGAGATCTGGTGGGACTCATCACCGCTGGTCTACAGAAATTGGGCTCGAGAGATGGTGGGAAAGGCCCCTGGTGGGAAGAGAGACATATGGGGCAAACAGTTGAAGCGGTTATTCGATCCCGAGAATTCCGGGGCGACATTTTTCAGGGGGGTTACCACGAATCCTCCCCTCAGCCTCAATGCGATCAAGGACGATCCCCAATTTTGGGCGAATTTCGTCAAGGAGCTAATAAGGGCAAATCCGGAAAAAGGGGTGGAGGAAATCTTCTGGCTCACCTACAAGGAGGTAGTCAAGAGGGGGGCGGAATTTTTTCTCCCAATCTGGGAGAAGTCGGACCACAAACATGGGTATCTCTCCGGTCAGGTAGACCCACGTTTTGTCTTCGACACCGAAAAAATGTTCGCCCAGGCCATGGATTTAAACCAACTCAGCCCCAACGTTATGATTAAATGCCCTGGTTCTCGGGAAGGATATGAGCTTATCAGAAGATTGACCTCCCTCGGGATAGCTACGAATAACACCTTGGCCTTTACCGTTTCCCAATTCATAGCGTGCATGGAGGCGGTGCAGGAGGGACTGAAGATTGCGAGAGAGAATCACGTCGATCTCTTTCGATGGCGTTCGGTGATAACCCATATGTCAGCACGGTATGGAACCCTGGGCGACCTCAAGAGCCAAGCGGAATCCCGAGGTATCGAGCTGAGCGAGGCCGATGTGCGCTGGGCAGAGTTGTCCATCTTCAAAAGAGGATATGGAATACTGCAGGAGAAGGGCTATCCTAACAAGATGCTTATGTGCAGCATGAGGATCAGCCCTCCCACTGATGATGGGACTGTTGCCAGTTGGCACGTCGAGAAAGTAGCCGGGGGCGATATCGTCTACACCTGTCCCCCAAAATACATCGCGCAATTGATGGAGGTCGAGGATCGGCTGAAACCCTTCGATCCGGAGGCCATCCATGAACCTCCGCCCAAGAAAA
Organism: uncultured Syntrophobacterales bacterium; assembly: GCA_965371165.1. Taxonomy (GTDB): domain Bacteria; phylum Desulfobacterota; class BSN033; order WVXP01. The sequence continues at coordinate 9,497 of CBDUXJ010000037.1, forward strand.
CCCTGGATAAGCTGCTCAGGCTCCCCTATTTCGCAAAATCCTACGAGCCGGAGGGGATGGTACCCGACGAATTCAACCAACATGCTGCACTGATCGCAACGGCAGCCGAATTCTCCACGTCAACCCGTGGGATGGTCGATTTCGTCGCACAACAGTTTCAGGCTGAAGGGAAGATGTAACAATACCATCTTTACTGAATTTGCTCAGCAGGAGGTAACGTACATGACCGGAGATGACACACTGAAGGGAATCGAAGAGGCAATTATCCGTGGAGACAGGGAGCGAACCATTCAATTAGTCGAAGGGACTCTTGGCAAAATAGACCCCCTAACCATCATTCGAGGGGGAATGATGCCAGCCATGGAGAAGGTGGGTGATCGATTCAGTAGCGGAGAGATATATCTTCCCGAGATGTTGATGGCGGCCGAGGCCTGGAGCGAGGCCATGAACTTGTTGAAGCCCAAGATGCTGGCAGCGGGGGAAAGCGTCGGGAAGATAGGGACAGTGGTCATCGGAACCGTTCAAACCGATGTCCATGAAATCGGAAAGAATATCGTAGCAACCCTCCTCAGCACGGCCGGATTTGAGGTTCATGACCTGGGCGTGGATATCTCCGCTTCAAAATTCATCGCAAAGGCCGAGGAGGTGGATGCGAACATCATCGCCGCATCGGCCATTATGACCACGACCATGACCTACCAGCAGGATATCCTTGAACATTTGATGGCCAGTGGATTGAGGGATAAGTATATCATCCTGGTCGGCGGAGGAGTGGTCAATCAAAGATGGGCCGATGAAATCGGCGCCGATGGCTATGGGGAAACGGCGGTGGATGGTGTTCGAGTCGCAAAGGAATTGCTTTCGAGAAGAAGAGGAGGATGATATGGTGAGCTTTCCCGAGATCTTGGAGCGGGCGACGAAGGGGCCCATCATGTCCCCCAAGGATTTCGACATGAAGGTATTTATCCCTAAAGTCAGGGAAGTCGTGGAGAAATATAAGATCCGATATGATCCGGGCACACCATGTCCCGCGGATGATGATTTGGCAGATCGCATCTATCAGGCAGCCCTTGATTTATATGCCGATGTGGGAACATACGTAATCGATACGGAAAGGGTGATTCAGTTCAGCCGGGAAGAGATCGAGGAAGCGGTTTACGAGGCCCCAAAGGAGGCCTATTTTGGCGAAGGGCCGGATCGATGTGTATTTAAGGGTAGAAGGCCCGATGATTCGGAGATCCCCCATTGCCATGTCGGCTCGGGGACGGATACCACCGAAGATGTAGCCCTGAAAATGGTGGAGGCTTATGGGAAAATCTCCAAGGCCAAAACGGTGAGCATTCCATCCGTTACGAGCCATGGACCCTTGAAGTCCTCGGCGGGCTCGCCAGTGGAGACCTTGGCTGGTATCTCTATGATGAGAACCGGGAGGGAAGGACTCAGGCGGGCAGGACGTCCGGGAATGGGAATCATCAATCATATGTCCTCCTGTGCTCAGGGCGTATCCACCATTGCCGCCAGTAATCCCCACTTCGGGGCTCGGCCATCCGACGGATGGCTCATTGCCCCCTACGCAGAACTGAAGATCGACTACAGCTCCCTCAATCAAGTTGCTTATCTCACCAGTTGGGGTGCCAATATCGGGCAAGAGGCCGGACCCATCATGGGGGGGTATGCCGGAGGGCCGGAGGGAACTGCCGTTGTGACCACGGCATACTGCTTCCATGGGATATTGGTGGCCAGGGCAACCTACCATCTAACCTACCCCGTTCACATGACTTATGTCTGCTCCACAACGCCCGATATGCTCTTCGTCGTCTCCGCCAGTAGTCAGGCGGTAAGCCGGAATGTGGGCGTTCCCTACTATGCCCTTGGATATGCGGCGGCGGGCTCCGCGACGAAACAGTATTTTTATGAGGCGGCGGCATATCTACTCGCTATCCAATCCTCCGGAATAGGCATAGAAGACGTCCATCCGAATAAGGCGGTCGTTACCAATGGGGCACTGCCCATCGACAGCGAATTTACCTGCTCCTTGGGCCATGGGATGGTGGGGATCACCCGAAAAGAGGCCAATCAGATCATCAAGCGGCTCATGGAAACCTACGGGGGTGGGATTAAGAATCCACCAAGGGGAAGAATTTTGAATGAATGTTATGACATCCGGACCATGAGACCCGACGACGAATTGAGAAGGACATACGATGAAGCCGTAAGGGAATTGGAGGGGCTGGGCATCCGATTCAAATGATAACCCCCACTCAATTAGGTCGGCCCACCGAGAGGGCTCTATCTTGACGAAATACCTCTCCATTAAGGGACGAAAGATCGGTTGTAGGCTCATCATTTTCGATAAGGACGGGACTCTCACGGATTTCTCAAAGATCTGGATTCCCATGACGAAAAAGAGGATTGCGTGCATTATCGAGGAGGTTCATGGTCCTAAGGAGTTAGGGGAAAGCCTCATGAGGGCATGGGGTGTGGATCTCGTGACCGATTGGATTGACCCCAGGGGTCCCTGTGTCTCAGCCCCCCATTCGGAAGAGATACTCATTGGAGCCACCGTCTTGTATCAAAACGGATATCCTTGGAATGAGGCGAAGCAAGCGGTAGAGAAGGCCTTCGAAAGGGCTGATTCCCTGCGAGACTATCGCCGTGATTTGAAACCCGTCATGGGTATGAAGGAGACATTGGAAGGATTGAAAAAAGGTGGATTTCTTCTCGCCTTAGCAACCTGTGATCTCCGGAACCAAACGGAGGAGATCCTGAGGATTTTGGGGATCGGTCACTTCTTCGACTTGATCTTGAGTTCTGAAGAAGTACCTCACCCAAAGCCACATCCACAAATGGTCCTCACCATTTGTCAACGGCTTAACGTTCCTCCCGCCGAAACCATCTTGGTAGGGGATACCGAGGGTGACATGACCATGGGTAAAAAGGCGGGAATCGCCCTCACCGTGGGCATCATCGAGGGTGGTATTACGCCAAGGGCTGAGATGGAGAAGGTTGCCGATGTCGTCATCGACTCCCTATCGGAAATCCATACCCTTTAAGGGTTTCAGGTTTCAAGGGGTTGTTGCCCAAATCCCCTTTCGCTCTCTGAAAAGATTTTTTGACTATTCTAAAGTTCGCTCCAGGAGATTTGGGCAACAGTCCGTCAAGCACATATGCCTCTTTTGTGATTTCATTCTTAACGATATATCATTCAATATGAGGTGTGCGCCATGCTTATAGGGATACCAAAAGAGATTAAAGAAGGGGAGTATAGAGTTAGTATCGTTCCTGCCGGAGTGAAAACCTTAGTCGATGCGGGACATAAAGTTCTGATCGAGAAAAAGGCGGGAGAGGGAAGCGGAATATTAGATGAGGACTTCATTCGAGCAGGGGCGGAAATGAGGGAATCGAATAAGGATATATGGGAGGAGGCGGAGATGATCATGAAGGTGAAGGAACCCCTCCCTCAGGAGTATGATCTCATGCACGGGGGTCAGATTATCTTTACCTTTTTTCATCTGGCCCCGGAAAGGGAACTCACCAAGGTCCTTTTGGAGTGCAAGGTCATCGGAATTGCATACGAGACCATTGAATTGGATGACGGCACACTCCCATTGCTGACCCCGATGAGCGAGATCGCCGGCAGGATGGCCGTCCAGGTAGGCGCATACTTCCTTCAAAAGGAGCATAACGGCAGAGGCATCCTTCTCGGAGGGGTTCCCGGTGTTGAGCCCGCAAATGTGGTAATTCTTGGCGGCGGGGTTGTGGGAACCAATGCGGCCAAGATAGCCCTGGGAATGGGTGCAGATGTTACGGTGTTGGATATAAACCTTAACAGGCTGAGGTATCTCGATGATATCTTCTTCGGAAGGATTAAAACTCTCATGTCAAATATTCAAGCCGATGGGGAAGCGGTCACCAAAGCCGATCTCTTGATAGGGGGTGTTCTGATACATGGTGCCAGGACGCCTTATATAGTGACCAGGAATATGGTTTCCACTATGCGAAGGGGGTCGGTAATCGTCGATGTGTCGGTTGATCAGGGCGGGTGTATCGAAACAACCCGGCCCACCTCCCACCACGATCCCACATATGAGGTCGATGGTGTTATACACTATTGTGTTACCAATATGCCAGGGGCTGTTGCCAGGACTTCCACCTTCGCCTTGACCAATACCACCTTTCCATACTGCCTCAAGATGGCGAATATGGGTTACAGGGAAGCCATGCGGAATGACAAAGCCCTGAAGAGGGGATTAAACACTTATGATGGAAAGGTAACCTGTAAACCCGTCGCTGAAGCCCTGAACTTTGAATACGCCCAGGCCGAATTCTAGCAGGCTACGTTTTCCAGGTTTTGAGGGCATCCGTAGCAAGAAGACAGTC
>CBDUXJ010000038.1:0-13611 GCA_965371165.1 uncultured Syntrophobacterales bacterium
AAGAAAATATTTAACAGGGTAAATCACTGCAGCGTACTTCTATGTACGCTTCATTCCTCAGGATTTGCACGCCTTGCATCTGGATCTTTTTTCTTTGCCGTCTGGTTCCGAGTTTTTACAATGATGCCAAGCAATAGATTCAGCAATTAATATGCCATTGGTAAAAGAGCTTGCCCTAAGCATTACTAAATCTCGTTGGCCTTCCCAATTCCCTGTCGGCTTTGATTTCTCTCCTTTCTAGGTGCGCCTTTCCGTTCCGTGTGGAGCCTTGCCCGCAATCAGCGTCAGCGTCCTCCCCAGCCTTAGAAGAGGAAAGAGGCGTTGAGAAAGCCAGGCCGTATTCCAGTCGCCTTGTTCTACTGCATGTACGTCCAAATTCACCATTCGGCATAAGCGTCTCATACTTCGTGCATTAAAGTACCACAAATGTTCAAGAGAGGACTGAAAGCCCCCCCAGCGGTTACGACGAAGTAAAGCCCGGTCCCCATTGGGTGTAGACAATATCAATACGCCCCTGGGTAGAAGCAGACGGTCAATCTCCTCGAAGGCTTTGATTGGATTGAGAACGTGTTCGATCACATCATTAGCATAAATGATGTCAAACGTGTTAGCATCGAAACCCGATTCTTCTATTGTGGCTGTCCGTACGGGTACTCCATACCGAGCAGCGGCCTCGACCGCCGCAGGATTAGGGTCCAGCCCTTGTGCGTCCCAACCGACCCGTTTGGCGCAAGCCGCGAAAAGGCCGCCGCCGCAACCCACATCTAGTAAACGCCCGGCCTTCTCTTGCCCCCCAAGTCTTGTTGCCCTCGCCAGAAGTCTATAAGGCCATGAGTTCTTGTCGTTATAGCGGGCTTTGATTCGTTCAAAGTAACTGTAATCATAGCCTGATCGAGAGTCACCCTGATAGTAATTTCCAAGCGCATACCACGATTCAACTTCCTTTTCGGACGGCATAGGATCGAGCATCATAACTCCGCACCCGGAGCAGCGCGCGACCGCGCGCTTATCGTTCCTCACGGCCCAACCACTCCTGAGTTTTCCATCACATATACTACCCGGTCCAAGCATGTCTTATCAGAGCTCCCTAAGCACGACAATGGAGCAGCTGAGGCGATTCGCTACTATGCCCCTCCGCCTGAACACAATGTATCCAACACATTGGTGAAATTTGCTGGCCTAACGTCAGATAACAAATCCTATAACCATCCTGCACGGCTAGAATTCTCTTTGGATACTCGGGATAAAAATCGAGCTAATTCCAAAGCAGTTTAGCAATTAATATGCCATTATGCTTTCAAAACCAAATTCCGGCCTGAGGTTTTCGCGCCCCCTTCTTTTTCGGCGGTATTTCCCCTTTTGATCTCACCCCTCGGAGGAAACTCTTGAGCCGGAGTGGGCCTGAGAAAGAGCTTCCTCCCCCTTGCATTTATTGCAAAAACCCCTTAAGATAAATGATTATTGGGGGGATGGTTTCAGACAACCCCCCACATTTTTGTAATCTCTTTTCACCAATTTCGGTATCCCTTGGCTAAGAAAGACCTAACCAAACCAGGCAATAGATCGGGGATGAAACCCATCACCATCATGCTCATCCTCTCAGCCTGCACCCATGTAGCCGTGCTCTTATTACTCGCGTTCTTGCCCTGGTTTTCCGCTCGGAAAATTCACGTCCCCATTTACCCGGTGACCCTCATTACACAGGCCGCCCCTAAGTCAACGCCCCCCAAATCAAAGGTAAAGGTTACGAAAAAACCCACCAAGAAACCAGTTAAGAAAGTTGCTAAAGTTACGAGAAAACCAGTTAGAGCGAAGAAGCCCAAACCGAAGAAAAAGGTCGTGTTAAAGAAAAAACCGCCGAGGAAGGATATAATATCCGAAAAACGCGTTCAACAAAAGATGGAGTCCCGCCTAGAGGAACTTCGGAAGAAGGTGGAAGCCAAAGAAAAACCGGAGGTCACCGAAAAGGTTGCCGAAATTGCCCCGAAGCCATCGAGGGCCTTTATCAATATGAGACTCAGGGCTTACTATGATTTGATATGGCGAAGAATCAAGGAAGAATGGAATCTGCCGGGTAGTCTCCTGGAGGAGAGTGAGGTTTGGGAAACCATCATCGTCATCAAAGTTCGGCAGGATGGGGGTATATTAGAAAGTTGGTATGAGAAAAAATCTGGTAGCTCCATGTACGACGAATCCGCCATGCGAGCAATCAAAAAGGCCAATCCCCTTCCACCCTTCCCGCAAGAGTTGGACGAGGAATTCTTGGAGATAGGGGTTCGGTTTCACCCAGAGTAGTGTTTTATCGAAATCTCGTGGGAACATGCCAATGGACCTGAAAATGACATTCACTTTGATCTGTCTGCTCTTCACATTGATTTTCGCCAAAATGGGCACGGCCAGGGTCTATATCGATATCGAGGCCCCTGAGTTGAAACCCTTTCCCATCGCCATTGCGCATTTCAAGGATGTCGGGAGGTCTCAACCCGATCTGGGCCGTAAGATTATGAAAATCTTGACCAACGATTTGACAATCTCGGGTTTCTTTGAGATAATCCCACAAGATGAATTTCCCGAAGAAAGTAAGGCAATTACTGAAACCCCCGATTATGGGAGCTGGTTAACGAGCAGGGCAGAGGCCCTCGTTACGGGTGGATACTCCTCAAGCGGGGGGCAGTTTGCCATTGAGTTTAGGCTCTTCGACCTCGTGGACAAGGCCTTTCTCAGCGGAAAACGGTATAAGGGGAGCACCAAGAACCTCAGGGATATAATTCATCGCGTCGCCAATGAGATTACTTATTTGATTACGGGTGAAAAGGGGGTGTTCGATACGAAGATCGCCTTCGTATCGGACATGACGGGAAACAAGGAGATTTATACCATCGATTTCGACAGACATGACCTGAGGCAGATTACCACAAACAAATCCATCAACCTGTCCCCCGCTTGGTCGCCTGATGGTAGGGTAATTGCCTTTACCTCCTACATCAAGAGGAACCCTGATCTATACCTATTTGATCTCACCAGATCGGTGCAGATTAGGTTATCCACAAATCCCGGATTGAATGCCGCCCCGGCTTGGTCACCCGACGGAAGCACAATGGCGCTGATGATTCAAAGGGAGGGAAATTCGGAGATCTTTCTCATTAAGCGCGATGGAACCCTGTCTAAGAGGCTAACCAAGAGTTGGAGCATCGAGGCCTCCCCAACCTGGTCTCCCGATGGAAGGAAAATCGCTTTTGTCTCCGACCGAGCGGGCTCCCCTCAGATTTATACAATGGATAGAGGGGGGAAAAACATAAAGAGGCTCACCTTTTCAGGCCCCTATAATGCCTCTCCTGCCTGGTCGCCAAAAGGGGATAAAATCGCATACTGCGGTCGCTCCAATGGACGCTTCAATATCTTTACGATAAGTCCCGATGGAATGTGGATTCGGAGACTAACGGAATACTCCGGAAACAACGAGAGCCCCACCTGGTCACCTGATGGTCGTTTCATCGCCTTCAGCTCAACCAGGCAAGGCCGATCTCATATCTATGTCATGAATGCCAATGGCGCCAACCCGCGTAGGTTGACCTCTACAAGAAACAGGGAATCAAGTCCAACGTGGTCTCCAAGAATGGATCGATAACACAAACATTCCAAAAAGGAGGTTCGTCATGGTCAAAAGATTCTGTATCGTTATAGGAGTTATCATTTCCCTCATGGTGGTGGTGGGCTGTGCAAAGAAGGCCGTAAGAGAGGAACCCTTGGTTACGGGAAAGGCAGAGGAAAAGGCCTGGGGAAAACCCGGTGAAGAGGCAGAAAGGGCGGGAATCGAGGAAAAGTCCTTGGAGGCTAGTTTGGAAAGGAAGAAATATCCCGGGATCGAGGGGGTATTCCTCGAGTCATCGCTGCTGAAGGATATTCATTTCGGTTTTGACCGATATGATCTGATGCCAGAGTCAAGGAAGATTCTCTCACAAAATGCGGAGCTTCTCCTCAAAAACCCCCGTGCAATAATCCAAATTGAAGGTCACGCCGATGAAAGGGGAACCATCGAGTATAATTTGGCCCTGGGGGTAAGAAGGGCCAACAGCACTAAGGAGTATCTCATTTCATTAGGGGTTTCGCCGGATAGAATGTCAACCATCAGCTATGGCGAGGAGATGCCTCTAGACTCGAGACACAACAAGAAGGCCTGGGCGAAGAACCGAAGGGCCCACTTCATTATATTGTCGAAGTGAGGCCAGTACCTGGATTCATATCACTGAATTCCTTTCCCATAAAAGGGTGAGAGGATGGAAAAGAAAAGATCTTTTCGCATTTCATTGGTAGCGGGTCTCCTTGTCGTCCTTTTTGGGTGTGCTACCACTGGCGAAATAGCTTACTTGCGCCAGGATGTCGATTCCCTTTACCGGCAATTGATCGACGTTCAAAAGGAATTGAAGCAACTGAGGTCGGAATCCTCCATGAAAATCCAAAAAAGTCAAGCAGACCTGGATTTTATGCTGGAGCCCCTTCACCGGGAAATCCAAATCCTGAAAAATGCCGTCGAAGAGAATATGGAATTTGTCCAGAGACCGCGGCAGGAATTGACGGCATTTAGAAGGGATCTTGAGATCCGGTTGAATGGGTTGGAGGAAAAGATCAATACTACCCGGAAGGAAATGGAGACCAAGCTCAATGAAGTTTCCAAGGCCTCCAGAGCTCGGCCCAAAAGAGAACCTCCCTCGCAAAGAGAAGCCTCATCCCGGGAAGCCTCATCCCGGGAGGCCATGGAGGCCCTCTATAAGAATGCCAAGCAAACCTACGAGAGGAAGGATTTTACCGCTGCCAGGGAAAAATTTAAGGCGTTTTTGGCCGTTTATCCCAAGGGCGAACTTTCTGATAACGCCCAATTTTGGATCGGAGAGAGTTTTTATTCGGAAAAGGACTATGAGAAGGCTATCATTGCTTATGACGATGTGCTCAAGAAGTTCCCGAAAGGGGATAAGATTCCTTCGGCCTTGCTCAAACAGGCCCTATGCTGGCTAAAATTGGGGGATAAGACTTTCGCCCAATCCCTGTTGAAACGGGTGATAAGGGAACATCCCCGTACGCACCAGGCAAAGATCGCCAAGGAAAAGCTCAAAGGGGTTCAATAGCGCCGGCTAATATCCCTCTCGGACCACCTCCTCTTCACCCTCCGGATATTCGACATGGAGTTGCATCCTCTTGAATTGGGGTAGCCCAGTGCCTGCCGGAATGAGTCTTCCCATGATCACATTCTCCTTCAACCCCAAGAGATGGTCAACCTTACCCTCTATGGCCGCCTGGGTGAGAACCTTTGTGGTTTCTTGGAAAGAGGCGGCAGAGATGAAACTATCGGTAATCAGGGAGGCCTTGGTGATACCAAGAAAGAGGGGTTCTGCGATAGCTGGCTTTCCGCCTTCCCTCAAGACCCTTTCATTCTCCTCCTCAAAAATATGTTTTTCAATTTGATCATCCACTAAAAAAGTGGTATCCCCGATTTCACGAATTCGAACCCTTTTGAGCATCTGACGGACGATGACCTCGATATGTTTATCATTGATTTTTACCCCTTGAAGCTTGTATACTTCCTGAATTTCATCCACCAGGTATTTGGCCAACTCCTCAGTGCCAAGGACCCTCAATATATCATGGGGATTTGATGGCCCGTCCATCAACGCCTCCCCCGCTTTCACGAAGTCACCTTCATGTACACTGATATGTTTGGCTCGGAGGACGCTGTACTCTTTCGGTTCACCCACCTCGGGGGTAATGATGACTTTTCTCTTCCCCTTGGTATCCCTTCCAAAGGAAACGGCTCCATCGATCTCACTGATCATGGCGAATTCCTTGGGTTTTCTAGCCTCGAATAATTCGGCCACCCTCGGTAGGCCACCCGTTATATCCTTAGTTTTAGTCGTTTCCCTCGGAATTTTAACCATAATATCCCCTGCCTTGACCATATCCCCTTCCGAGATGAAGATATTCGCTCCAACGGGTAAGAGATAGCGTGCCTGGGACCTTGTTTCGGGCAGATTCAACGTTCTCCCCTTTTCATCCTTGATGGAAATTCGAGGCCTCAATTCGGGGTCCTTTGCCTCAACGATGACCTTTCTGGAGAGACCGGTGAACTCATCTACCTGCTCCTGCATGGTCACACCCTCGATGATATCGCCGAACTTCACCCTTCCCGTAGCCTCCGTGAGTACAGGGATGGCATAAGGATCCCATTCGGCCAATAAATCCCCTTCCTTCACCTTCTGATCATCTTCCACCTTGAGCTTAGCACCATAAATGACTAAATATCGCGCTCTCTCCCGGCCTTCCTGATCGAGGATAGCGAGCTCACCGTTTCGATTCATCGCAATTAAATCCCCGTCCTTGTTACGTACGGTTTTGATATTTATGAACCGAGCGGTCCCGTCAATCCTCGATTCCAAGGTCGTCTGCTCCGCCCTTCGGCTAGCGGTGCCTCCAATGTGAAAAGTCCTCATGGTCAATTGGGTCCCCGGTTCACCAATGGATTGGGCAGCGATGATTCCAATCGCCTCTCCAATAGTAACCAATCTTCCCCTGGCCAAGTCTCTTCCGTAACAAAGCGCACAGATGCCCCTTTTGGATTTACAGGTGAGCACTGACCGAATCTTCACCCTATCGATACCTGCATCGGCGACCTCTTTACAGGCCTCTTCATTGATCTCCTGATTTGCCTTAACAATGACCCTTTCCTCAAATGGATGCTTAATATCTTCCAGGGCCACCCTGCCCAAAATTCTCTCCGCCATCGGCTCTATGATCTCGCCTCCCTCAATCAGCGAAGTCATATTGATGCCGTCTAAGGTCCCGCAATCCTGCTCGATGATCACCACATCCTGGGCAACGTCCACCAGTCTCCTGGTAAGGTAACCAGAATTGGCCGTCTTCAAAGCGGTATCTGCCAATCCCTTTCTGGCGCCGTGGGTCGAGATAAAGTATTGGAGGACGGTCAATCCCTCGCGGAAATTCGCCGTAATGGGAGTCTCGATGATTTCCCCAGATGGTTTGGCCATCAATCCCCTCATCCCCGCAAGCTGGCGAATCTGTTGGGCGCTTCCCCTTGCCCCGGAATCGGACATCATGAAGATGGGATTGAAACTTTCAACCGACCTTTCACTTCCATCCTGATCCACGATCTTTTGCGTTCCCAGTTCCGTGAGCATTTCATCGGCGATTTTTTCCGTCTTTTGGGCCCATATATCGATGACCTTATTGTAGCGTTCACCATCGGTGATCAGTCCCTCAGTATATTGATCTCTGATTTCCTGAATCTCCTCCTCAGCCTCGGCTAAAAGTTTCTCCTTATTGGAGGGAATCAACATGTCATCTATACAGATGGAAACTCCCGCTAAAGTCGCATACTTATACCCCAAATCCTTCAATCGATCGGCCAGGATCACCGTCTTCTTTTCCCCGGCGTATCGGTATGAGTAATCGATTAAGGTAACTAATTCCCCTTTTTCCATCACCTTATTGATTAATTCAAATGGAATTTCCTCCGGGATAATATCGCCGAGGATTACACGGCCAACGGTGGTCTTAACCAACTGCCCATCCATCCTCACGTTGATCATAGCATGGAGGTCCGCTTCATCGGCATAATGGGCAATTCTGACTTCCTCAAAATTGGAGAAAATCTTTCCTTCCCCTTTCGCCATTGGTGCTTCTCGGGTCATATAATAAATCCCCAGTACGATATCCTGAGTGGGAACAATAATAGGTCTCCCGTTGGCCGGAGAGAGGATGTTGTTAGTGGACATCATTAAGACCCGGGCCTCCGTCTGGGATTCCACTGAGAGGGGAATATGGACGGCCATCTGATCCCCGTCAAAGTCAGCGTTAAAGGCCGCACAGACCAATGGATGGAGTTGAATGGCCTTTCCCTCAATCAGCACGGGTTCGAAGGCTTGAATTCCCAAGCGATGCAATGTCGGGGCTCGGTTCAACAACACCGGATGCTCACGAATTACCTCATCCAAGATATCCCAAACCTCCGGCTTCTCCCTTTCCACCATTTTCTTGGCGCTTTTGATCGTGGTCACATACCCTTCCCCCTCCAACTTGTTATAGATAAAGGGTTTGAAGAGCTCCAGGGCCATCTTCTTAGGAATCCCACACTGATGAAGTTTCAATTCCGGTCCTACCACAATGACGGACCTCCCGGAGTAATCAACCCTTTTGCCCAGGAGGTTTTGACGGAATCGTCCCTGCTTACCCCTCAGCATATCGCTCAATGATTTCAGTGGCTTCCTATTAGGGCCTATGATTGTCCGTCCCCTCTTGCCGTTGTCGAATAAGGCATCAACGGCCTCCTGTAACATTCGTTTTTCATTTCGAATGATGATCTCAGGGGCACTCAATTCCAGGAGCCTCTTGAGCCGATTATTTCGATTGATAACCCTTCTGTAAAGGTCATTGAGGTCGGAGGTCGCAAATCTCCCGCCATCCAAAGGAACAAGGGGTCTTAGGTCTGGAGGGATTACCGGTACAATTCCCATGATCATCCATTCGGGCTTGTTCTTGGAATCTCTGAACGCCTCGACGACCCTTAGCCTTTTCCCCGCTTTTTTCCTCTTGGCCTCGGATGAGGTTTCCTTCATTTCAGCACGAAGGCTCACCGAAAGCTCATTAACATCGATATTCTGCAGCATCTCGCTGATGGCCTCAGCCCCCTGACCGGCTACGAAGGCATCCCCATACTTCTCCCTTGCCTCTCGATACTTCTCCTCGGTGAGAAGTTCACCCTTCTTCAGCGGTGTTTTGGGGTCAGTGACGTCAATAACGATGTAAGCCTCGAAATATAAGACCCGTTCCAACTCCTTCAGCGTCAGATCCAATAGAATCCCAATTTTGCTGGGAATGCTCTTTAAAAACCAAATATGGGCTACCGGACTGGCCAACCTGATGTGTCCCATTCGTTCCCTTCTCACCTTCGACTGAATGACCTCAACCCCACATTTTTCGCAAACGATTCCACGGTGTTTCATCCGCTTATACTTCCCACAATTACACTCATAGTCCTTTACAGGTCCGAATATCTTTGCGCAAAAGAGACCCTCTTTTTCCGGCTTAAAGGTCCTGTAGTTAATCGTTTCCGGTTTTTTCACCTCACCATAGGACCATGATTTTACCTTTTCCGGGGAAGCAATAGAAATTCGGATTGCGTTAAAACTCAAGGGGCTTTTCGGTTTTTCGAAAAAATTGAGATAAGCTTCCAAGTTACCCTCCTTGCTTCATTTTTGACTTGTCCTCTATGAGTTCCACATCCAGGCCAAGGCTTTGCAATTCCTTTACCAGGACGTTGAATGATTCGGGAAGTCCAGGTTCTATAATATTCTCGCCTTTTACGATGGCCTCATATGTTCTCGTTCTTCCGGCCACGTCATCGGATTTTACCGTGAGGAACTCCTGGAGCGAATGTCCGGCCCCATAAGCCTCCAAGGCCCATACCTCCATCTCTCCTAGTCGCTGGCCGCCGAATTGCGCCTTTCCACCTAATGGTTGCTGGGTAACTAATGAATAAGGGCCGATGGACCGAGCATGGATTTTATCATCCACTAAGTGATGGAGTTTAAGCAGGTATATATATCCAACGGTTATCATCTGGTCAAATGATTCCCCAGTCCGCCCGTCGTACAGGGTCATTTGACCTGTTACGGGAAGACCCGCTTCTTCCAAATGTTCCTTTATCTCAGTCTCCGAAGCACCTTCGAAGACGGGAACAGCCATATGAACTCCTTTGCCCAACCGTTTGGCGAGCTCCAGAATCTCCTCGTCCGTCGCCGTATCGATGAATGCGTTGATTTCCTTTGATGAATAAATGGCCTTAATTTTAGATCTTAAGTTTTTCAGGCTGTGATGCTTCTCCAGCAACTCTTGAATCTTCCAGCCCAAGCCTTTTGCGGCCCAGCCCAAATGGGTTTCCAAAATTTGACCGACATTCATTCTGGAGGGAACTCCCAGGGGATTCAGGACGATATCAACGGGGGTTCCATCCTCCAGAAACGGCATGTCCTCTTCCGGAAGGATCCGGGAGATGATACCCTTGTTTCCATGCCTACCTGACATCTTATCACCAACGGCCAACTTCCTCTTCATAGCGACATAAACCTTCACCTGTTTGATGACCCCCGGAGGCAGTTCATCACCCCTCTTTAGCTTAGCAATCTTCTCATCGAAAATGGCCATTACCAAATCGATTTGTGCGTTTCCGTTCTGGAGAACCTCCCGAACCTCTGTTTCAATCCCTTTGTCTCCCCTTACGGTTACCTCCACCAATCTCTCATAAGGGACCTGGAAGAGGGTCTCAGCCGTTACCGTTTCACCTTCATCCAACAGAACCTTCTTCTTACCGTCGGTTAATCGACTCGCCGATCTCTTCCCCACCAAAAATTCTCCCACTCTCTTTCTAATATTATCCCTGATGATACGTATCTCAGCTGTCTTATTCTTTAAGTTCTTCGTCTTCTCCTGGGCTTCAATGGCCTTGCTTCTCTCATCCTTATCCACGCCCTTTCTTGCGAAGACTTTCGCGTCGATAACGATGCCTTCTATTCCGTGGGGGACCGTAAGGGAGGTATCCCTAACGTCCCCAGCCTTCTCGCCGAAGATAGCCCTTAATAACTTCTCCTCCGGGGAAAGCTGGGTTTCACCCTTAGGGGTTATCTTGCCTACCAAGATATCGCCCGGTTTTACCTCCGCCCCAATTCGGATAATTCCACTCTCATCGAGATCTTTCAATGCCTCTTCCCCCACGTTCGGGATATCCCGGGTAATCTCCTCTTTGCCCAATTTAGTGTCCCGGGAAACGCACTCGAGCTGCTCGATGTGAATCGATGTGTATACGTCCTCTTTCAAAGTCTTCTCGCTAATGAGAATGGAGTCTTCGAAATTATACCCGCACCAGGGCATGAAGGCGACCAAGACGTTCTGTCCAAGGGCCAGCTCTCCTCCATCCGTCGCAGGACCATCGGCGATAACCTCCCCCCTCTTAACTCTCCGGTCTTTCTCGACGATGGGCTTCTGATTAATACACGTATTCTGGTTTGACCGTTGATATTTGATGAGATTATAGATATCCACGCCCGTATCGTTATCGCCCTTGGAAGGATGCTCGCAACGGATGACAATTCTGGAGGCGTCAACGTCCTCGACCACTCCATCCCTCTTTGCGATGACCGTAACTCCTGAATCCTCTGCGACAATGGCCTCCATTCCCGTTCCAATCAATGGAGCATCAGCACGCATGAGGGGAACAGCCTGCCTCTGCATATTTGAACCCATCAAAGCCCGATTGGCATCATCGTTCTCCAAGAAGGGGATGAGAGAAGTGCCAACGCTGACCAGTTGTTTCGGCGAAACATCCATATAATCCACTTCCTCCGGCCTTACCATAATAAACTCCCCCCCCTTTCTGACGGAAACGAGGGAGGCCATGAACCTCCCATACTTGTCGATGGGTGCATTGGCCTGGGCAATAACGGCATCCTCTTCCTCGATGGCGAAAAGATACTTTATGGTGGTGGTTACCTTTCCCTTGACCACTTCCCGATAGGGAGTCTCTATAAACCCATAGTCGTTCACCCGGGCATAGGTACTGAGGGAAGTGATCAATCCTATATTCGGTCCTTCAGGGGTCTCAATGGGGCATATCCGCCCATAATGGGTTGGATGAACATCCCTCACCTCAAATCCGGCACGCTCCCGCGTCAACCCACCAGGTCCAAGGGCGCTCAGCCTCCGTTTATGGGTAATCTCCGAAAGGGGATTGGTTTGATCCATAAATTGGGATAGCTGGCTGCTGCCAAAAAACTCCTTGATAACAGCTGAAAGAGGCTTGGAGTTTATCAGGTCGTGGGGCATGAGCGTTTCAACTTCCTGCAGGCTCATCCTTTCCCTAATGGCCTTTTCGATCCTGATGAGCCCAATATGGTACTGATTTTCCAAAAGTTCACCCACTGTCCTTACCCTACGATTCCCCAAATGGTCAATGTCGTCTACCACTCCCTTTCCATCCTTCAAATTGATCAAATACCTGACCACCTCGAGGACATCCTCTCTTCTCAGGACAGTTACCTCCAAGGGCACGTCCAATCCCAGTTTGAGGTTTAACTTCATCCTCCCCACCTTGGAAAGATCATATCGATCTGGGTTGAAGAAGAGGTTATAGAAAAGGTTCCTCGCCGTATCCAAAGTAGGGGGGTCACCCGGCCTCAACCTTCGGTAAATTTCTGTGATAGCCTTTTCCGTTTCCCTTTCCTCGGGAGACTTCCCCGGTTCCGTGCTGGCTAATTTCTCCTTCTCCTCCCGGCTCATTCCGAGCTTGTCAACCATCAAGGTGTCCCTGAGGGAGGAACTGACTGTGATATGATCGATAAAAAGGATGTTGAAGCGCTCGATTTTTCTCTTCTTAATCTCCTCCAGGGTCTTCTCCTCGATGGGCTCATTGCACTCAGCGATGACCTCTCCGGTCCCCCCGTCCACCAGATCGGTGGCTAGATATCGACCTAAAAGATCGCTGGAGTCGATGGGAATGGAATGGATCTTCGCCGCCTCCAACTTTTTAACAATGGCCTTAGTGATTTTACGATTCTTTCTAATGAGGATCTCCTTGGTCTTGGGGTCGATGATATCCTGGGTAGCCTTCTGACCCGCGAGAAGATCATAGGAGACCTTTTTATAGAATTTCCCTTTTTCGATAAGGATTTCCTCTTTATCATAGAAATAATCCAGCAATTCCTGGCTCGTATAACCCAGAGCTTTCAAGAGGATGGTCACCGGCAACTTCCTCCGCCGGTCAATGCGTGCAGAGAGAATATCCTTGCTGTCGAATTCAAGATCGATCCAAGAGCCACGATACGGTATAATTCGGGCATAATAAAATCCTTTACTCCCGGTTGATTTCCCCTGATCCCGATCGAAGAAGACCCCGGGAGAACGGTGTAGCTGGCTCACGATGACCCTTTCCGTTCCATTAATGATGAACGTACCATTTCCGGTCATCAGGGGAATCTCCCCAAAATATACCTCCTGTTCCTTCACGGCTTTGATATTTCTCGCTCCCGTTTCCTCGTGGACATCCCAGACCACAAACCGTAACGTCACCTTGATTGGAGCCCCGTATGTCATCCCCTTCAACAGACACTCATTTACATCGTATTTAGGCTCTCCCAATCGGTAACTCACAAACTCCAGGGATGCCGTCTCGCGAAAATCCCTTATAGGAAAGACGCTCTTGAAGACCGCTTGAAGGCCGATATTCTCCCTTCTATCGAGATCTACGTTTGTCTGTAAGAATTTCTCGTAAGATTGAAGCTGGATATCGATTAAATTGGAGATCCCGATGATTTCATGGATTTTTGCAAAATTTTTCCTGAAACGTCTGCTATTAAATATTTGAGAAGCCATAAATTTTCCTCAAGACTATTGAATGAAAAGTTTCCCGTTCCATAATTGACGGCTTCGTAAAAAGTCCATCTGCCGTTCGACATGCTCACGGCCCTGAGCAAAGCCGAAGGGCTGCGTTCCGCTGTATCCTTTGTCACTGCACCGTACTTCTATGTACGCCTCATTCCTCAGGATTTGCGC